>JAKQYG010000219.1 GCA_023356515.1 Trichodesmium sp. MAG_R04
TCCAGGAAGAATTTTGCATAGCCATGATTTTAGAGATGCAGAAGAATTTAGAAATAAGGATGTAGTTGTTTTAGGCAGCAGTTATTCTGCAGAAGATATAGCTCTTCAATGCTATAAGTATGGGGCAAAATCGGTAACTATTGGTTATAGAAATAATCCAATGGGTTTTAAGTGGCCAGTAGGAATGAAAGAAGTTCACTATTTAGATAAACTTGAAGGCAATAAAGCAACTTTTAAGGATGGTCATACTCAAAATGTAGATGCTCTTATTTTATGTAGTGGCTATCTTCATCATTTTCCTTTTTTAGAAGAAAATTTAAAATTAAAAACACACAATAGATTATATCCTCCTAAACTCTATAAAGGAGTTGTTTGGCAAAATAATCACAAATTATTTTATCTTGGTATGCAGGATCAATTTCATACTTTTAATATGTTTGATTGCCAAGCTTGGTATGCAAGAGATGTAATAATGGGAAAAATTCAAGTTCCAAATGATGCAGAAATTGAAAAAGATATCAGTGATTGGGTAGCAAAAGAGGAAGCTTTAGAGGATCCCATTCAAATGATTGACTTTCAAACTGAGTATACAAAAGATCTGCACGTTGCTTCTGATTATCCCAAAATAGATTTTGAATTAATTCGAACACATTTTAAGGAATGGAAACATCATAAGGAAGAAAACATTATGACTTATAGAAATAAATCATTTTCTTCTCCAGTGACAGGAACAGTTGCGCCACTTCATCATACACCTTGGGCTAAAGCGATGGATGATTCAATGACGACCTTTATGAAAACTCAATCTTAGTTTTTTCCAGGAAATATTGCTTTTATTTAAACACTATTATAAGTGCAGTAAAAATAAATGAGGCATATAAATGAGGCATAAAACTGATGTAGTTGTATATTACTTCAGATACAGTAGTTTTGTTTGCTGTTTTTGAGTTGGGTTTACTCAATAGATGATCCTATGTTTTATTAATTTTTGTAGTAAATTTTTGGGAACGAAAATATTGAGTTTAATAATTGCGGGTGAACGTAGTGGAGTTGGCAAAACGACTATTACTTTAGCATTACTAGCTTATTTAAAACGACAACATCTCAAGGTGCAATCATTTAAGGTAGGACCTGATTACATTGACCCAATGTTTCATCAATATGTGACGAGTAAACCTTGTCGGAATTTAGATCCAGTGCTAACTTCTGAAGTTTATGTGCAACAATGTTTTGAGCGCAATATTCAGGATGTTGACTATGCTTTAGTGGAGGGGGTAATGGGTTTGTTTGATGGGGTGAGTTTTGCAGAACCTCCCTTACTACCCTTAAAAAGAGGGAAAGAAAATGATGCCAATGGGTGTTTTCCTGATTTTGCTTCTACTGCTCATATTTCCCGGTTGCTGAATTTGCCTGTTTTGTTAGTGCTTGACTGCAGCCGGTTGTCTGCTTCTGTGGCGGCGATCGCTCATGGTTTTGTTTCTTTTGATCCTACTATTAATATTGCTGGTTTGATACTTAACCGGGTGGGAAGCGATCGCCACTTACAACTACTACAAAATTCTTTAGCAAATTTAAGTTTACCTATACTTGGGGTTTTAAGACGGCATCAAAATATTAGTATTCCTGAGCGACATTTAGGTTTAATTCCTACTGATGAAATACCAGAGTTAGATATTTTAATTAATAACTTGGCTGATTTGGCAAAAACTTGTTTTGATTGGCAAAAATTACTAGCTTTTTTAAAAGTTGAGAATGACATGTCTCAGGAGCCTTTATATACTAAAGTTTGCTCTGATAATAAGATATATTTTCCTAGCTTAGTTGTCAATCATTGTGAGAAAAAAAAGTCAGAAATTTTAATAGGCGTGGCTCGCGATCAAGCATTTAATTTTTATTATCAAGACAACTTAGATATTCTAGAAGAGTTAGGAGCAAAAATAGTATTTTGGAGTCCAATAAAAGATCAGGATTTACCAACAGGAATACAAGGTTTATATTTTGGTGGTGGATTTCCTGAAGTTTTTGCTCAACAGTTAAGTGAAAATTTTCTTGTGAGAAAGGCAGTGAAGGAAGCAATTATTTTAGGAATGCCGACTTATGCTGAATGTGGTGGGTTGATGTATTTATCTGAGGCAATTATTGACTTTAATAGTAACTCTTGGGAGATGGTAGGAATTTTGCCGACTCAGACAATAATGGGGAAAAGTTTAAAGTTAGGATATCGGCAAGCAATTACTAATATAAATACTCCTTTATTAAGAGCAAATAGAAAAATTTATGCTCACGAGTTTCATCGCTCTGAATTAACAGAATTACCCTTAATGCCTCTATATAAAATTTCGCGAGTTGATAAGGAAAGATTGAAAAATCAGGCAACTTTTGAGGGCTGGAGCTTTTATCAAGTCCATGCTTCTTATTTACATTTACATTGGGGAAATAGGGTAGATATTCCAAGACGATTTATTGAGCAAGTGAGTAGGGGAGAAAAAATAAAGTAAGCATTCAGCTAATAAGTAAATCTTCACATCGGCCTTAGGCTTTGTTAAACAATGAATCCATAAGGTAAAAATTACAGTACGCAGGACAATAGCCTACACAAAAGTAAATATGAGTAAATCCAAGTCTAAATCAAATTCCAAGTACCTTCTTGGCAACCGGTAAAAGTATAATACTTCCTTAAAACAAAGAGGTGGTTTTAAATTTTTGCTTACTGATGAAATAATAGAGTAGTAGGTCAATAAACACAATACTGGACTTAGAGGAGCATCTAATAATTATTAAGAACACCAACTACAAAGCTCTAAATATCAAATAAGTAAGTTTGCTAAAATTCAGGGTTTCAGTCGTTTCAATACACAAAAGCTTATCAACTTTAATTACCAGTTGTTGGTTTGATAGGAATTTCAATTATTAACTCTGTACCTTTTCCAAATTCAGAAACACAACTCAAATCACCCCCATGTTTTTCTACTACAATTGAATAGCTAATTGATAATCCTAAACCTGTAGCTATTTTTACCGGTTTAGTCGTAAAAAATGGGTCAAATATTTTAGGCAATGTTTGAGAATTCATACCAATACCATTATCATGAATTTTTATTTTGACTGTGTCCGAATCTGTTACTTCAGTAGAAATTGTAATAGTGGGTTTACGGTCATATTCTTTTTGTTTATCCCGTATAGCTTCTAAAGCATCAATTCCATTAATCATTAAATTCATAAATACTTGATGAATTTGGGAAACTTGACAGATAACCTGTGGTAAATTACCATAGTTTCTAACTATTTTAATTTCACTTTTATCTGACTTTTCTTTAATACAAGTATTTAAAATTAGTATAGTACTATCAATACTTTCATGGATATTTATAGGTTTTAAATCTGCTGCATCCAAGTGGTAGAAGTTGCGGATAGAAATTACAAGGTCTCGAATACGTTCGGCTCCAGATTTGATAGAATTAAAAAGTTTCTGTAAGTCTTGTATAAGAAATTCTAGGTCTATACTTTCAATTTCATCTTCAATTTCATCTACAGGTTCAGGATAATGTTCTTGATATAAATTAATCAAATTTAGTAAATCAGAGATATATTCATTAGCAGGGTCAATATTACCATAAATAAAGCCAACAGGGTTATTAATTTCGTGGGCTACTCCAGCAAATAACCTCCCTAAACTTGACATTTGTTCACTTTTAATTAGTTGAGATTGAGTGCGTTGTAGCTCGCGCAATTTTTCCTTTAGTTCTATATTTTTTTCGTTTAATTCTTGGTTTTTTTCTTGTATTTTTTCTTGTGCTGAACTGTACAAAATTGCATTTTCTAAGGAAACTACTACTTGAGGTAATAAAAGTCTTAATATTTCCAAACTTTCTGGAATAAATGCACCTGTAGTTAGGTTATTTTCTAAGTATAAAACTCCAATAAGTTTATCTCCATTAATAATAGGGGTACATAAAACAGATTTAAGTTTAACTTTAGTAACATAATTGTCACTTGTGAAGCTATCTTCAGCAAAAGCATTGCTTAATACAACATCTTGGCGCGATCGCTCTACATAGTTAATTACTGTTAGTGGTAAATCTTCACATTCATTAACTTGAATCTCTTGAACTACAACTACTTCAGAATCTAAGTTAGCTTCAGCTCTATTGATTAGTTTGTCCTCTATGAGTAGTAAGAGTACGCCTCTTTTTGCATCAGCATTTTCTATGAGAATTTTAATTAATTTAGATAGTAACTTATCCAATACAATCTCACTAGAAATTCCTTGAGATGCTTTCATAACTCTGGCTATATCTAAGAGCTGACTACTGCTACCTATATCACTAGAAATTGCTGTGTTTTGAGGATTAATCATTATATTTCTTAACTGTTAATATATTTTCTTAAAATTGTACCTTTCTATTGTTTCCTAATTTTGACCATCATAGTGAGGTTAATGTACATTAATTTTTACATACTCAGGTTTATCTTAATTTGACTAACATTTTACTGCTAATTCATTACCTAATGGTTTATATATAGCAATCCTATTTGATTTGTAATATTTTTCTGGTAGTTAGTAGTCAGTAGTTAATATTCAGTAGTTAGAGTTTTCAAGGTTTTCAGCTCCAATTAACTATTATAAAAATTATTACAACTAATTTAGGACTGCTATAGAATAAATTCATTTTTATCAGTAATATCAAATCCGGTAGTATCAGTATCAAAACACCTTCATTATTCTTGAAATTTTCTTTTTTATGATGATCACTAATTAAGATAGAAGAGATAATTAAATTTATATATAGTTTTTAATTTCCCTGTTGCCTAGTTAACCATTATATTAAATGTATTAATATCTTTTATTAATAATAAGCCCTATGAATTTAACCTAAACTTTCAGCTAATTTTATAGCCAATCTCAAAAAAATAAAATAGTAAATTTTTCTAAGGCAATTAGGTATAAAAATATTTGCCTTCATCGTTTCATTAAACTTAGTTCTGGTTAGTAATCGCGGATGAATTAGAATGCCCATATCATAGATAGCGTTTTGAGTCAAGTAGTAAATGTTCTGATTTATAGCACTCGAAGTATAGCACTACGGGTAAGTAAGAAGTCAGAAGTAATCTCTGACTGCATTTCAGCATTTAGTAATGTCCTAACCTTTGCTTCGAGTGCTATACCATATATTAGCAAATAATCAAGAATTACCCAGTTTTCAAATTCGGACTTTTCCAGTCTAAGGGCTACATAGTTTCATCGGGCTATTTCCTAGAGATAAATATTTGGCCAATTTAATCTATTCTTTAGAAATTCCTGAATGGAAACATCTAAATTAAATTATATTGCCGCAATATCAGTCAAAAAATGTCGTGTCCATTATTCTTATTTAGTAGAAAATTTAATGGATATGTACCACGGACATTTACATCAAAATTGGCAAGTGTGAGCAGCTGCAAAATTAATAGACTTATCTGAAAATGACTATCGAGCAGATGTTTATTATCAAGCCTAAAGCTATTATTAATATTGACAAAAGTTGGTCCATATGTAAATTAGTATTTCCCAGTTTACGACAACGCCATCCTGAAGCATTAAACGTTAGTTATATATATCCAAATTAGGTTTCTAACCTTGGGAAAGATTTTAAAATTGACTGTCTTTTATTACCTATTAATGAGAGAGAAACCTAAGGTTATCTAATTGACTTTACATGACTTCAGGCCTTTTGGCATTTGCATAAATTACCAGAATAGTTGAGAAAATTTATGAAAAAAAGTTTATTTTCTTCAGCTCAAAAACTACTTGATGGTTTAGTGCAGCAAGATGTAAAAATGATAGAAGAAGAACAACAAGCTTGTCTAAAAAATCCTCAGGGACGTAATTATGAGTTAAACAGCGTTCTAGTCGGTACACAAAGGTTAATTAGAAAACAAGTCATCAAATGAATCATAAATATATGCTGAAAATAATAGAGTATTTGTTTAGCAGCCGATAAGATATTTATACACTATAAAACTTAATCTTAATCATACATTAAGTCTTGACCAGACCATATTAGAGTGAGGTTAAAAGTCACTAGATTATAGCACTTTTGAGTTAATAGGCAATTTAAGCAATTCAACTTATGTAGATCAGGACTTATGTAGTGCTGCTATATATAGTGTCTTTTAGGTAATTATTTCAAATATTTGAACTACAGTTAATACCTTTGCGTAAACCCTGTAGATTATAAAATCCTCATTCCTTACTAGAAAATTAAGCTTGTGAGCTGGAAGAGGGTGGCCTCCCAAGTTGTAGCAAGAAACAAACATCACTCACCCCTAGAGGGATGGGTCAAGAATTGTGTAGGTTTTGTACAGCAGCTATATAGCTAATAAAAATTAGCACGATTAAAGTCAATATTTCTGACGTTATGGATGGAGCTAGTTGAACATGGGTAATACCATTGGCATGATGTTTGGGTTTTTAGGTGGAACAATTTTCGCCAATGAAAGGGGATACAAAGTCTTACAACATCCTAACCCAAACCGAGAATATCAAAGACTTTCAGAGGCTAAATGGTTTTTGGCCTTGAGATGGTGTGAGCAATTTCCAGCTCCTGCTGGCATCCTTAACTTCCAAGGTCAATTGTCTTTTTATAATCAAGCAGCATTAAGAGTTGGAGAACATAATTTTTTACCTCTAGAGCATAGGCAAGAAATTTTTAATCAATGTTTATCTTTACCAGTAGGTACAACAACAAATTACTCAATTTTTGTGGCGTCCAGCACTTCCTTTAGAACTGTAGAAATAATAGGAATTGAAATTGACCCCAGATATGGCAGAGTTGCTATTATACGTTCTCTTTAATTTTATCTACTCATTTTTATGAAGCAGGTCTTACAAGAAATAATAAGGTAGACAAGGAGAAGGAAAAGTAGACATGGTTTCGTACCATTATGTTTTTGGTCTTATTTGAACCGTATTGGTAGTATTACGATCAAAGAAACGATCGCTCCTCATTAAAGAGCGATCGCTTGAATAATCAATTTAACAATTATAGGATTTACCTAAAGAAACCTGGTTTTCA
>JAKQYG010000022.1 GCA_023356515.1 Trichodesmium sp. MAG_R04
CGCTTGCTCTACTACTTCTGAACCATAACCAATAAAAAATTTCAAAGCTGCTGGTACAATTGCAAGATAAGCAAATACTAATCCTAATCCAAATAAGACTGTAGAACCTAAGAAAATTGGTCTGAGAAATCTTCTTTCTCTAGTAGTTAAACCAGGTAGAACAAATTTAACTATTTGATAAAGTATAAAGGGACTTGCCAAAAGAATACCACTATATGCAGCTACTTTAATAGTGACAAAAAAGTATTCTCCTGGAGCGAGTTGGAGAAATCTCACACCCTGAGCAGGAATTTCGAGAAATTTGACAATGGGTTTAACGAGAATGAAACAACCTATAATACCTACTACTACTGCTATTAAGGAATAAAATATCCGCATCCGTAACTCTTCAAGATGCTCAAATATTGACATCTCAACCTCATCAGGAACTTGGTTGAGATAATCATCGTCTTCTTCTTTCTCTGAATTGTGACGATCATCTAAGTCTTGCTCAGCAATATTGCTAACTTTATCAGATATGATTTCTGGCTCTTTTAAACTTATAGGTGCTAAATTATTGTTATTTAAATCCTCTGAAGGTGTCATTTCAGTTATTAGTTATTAGTTATTAGTTATCGGTTATTAGTACCTCTAGATTCAGCCAGAGGTTGGAAATACTAAATTTTCTTATTTTCGTCCTCTTAAAAAGAGAAACTTGAGAGTTTATTTTTTAGTCATATTTATTTTATATTTTAACGGTATTTTGATCTTTTTTACACCGAAAATGGCTTCAAATCTATTAGCAAGGAAGGGAAATACCTAGATTGTCTCAAAATAGCTGAAACCTGCATATATTTAGGCTTCCTATTTTCTCAACTGAAGAATGCTTAAAAGTCAGTCTAGGCAAGGGAATTATGTTCAAAACCCTGGGGATAGGCAGAATCCTTAGTAATAAAGGAATCATACTTTAATAGTTAAGTTAATACTCATTTAAAATGTGTATTAGTAAGCTAGAATTTAGAAGTCGAAATTTAGAAGGGCTTTTCTTTGAATTAGGCTTACAATAATTAAGTCGTTTAAATACACAAAAGCTTATTCCCTTACTTAAACTATTGAGCCATTCAGCAAAACTTTTTGCCTTTTTAGGAGAAGTTAGTAAAACTTTATTTTGTGAAGTTAAAACTCTGCTTTTAAATCTCTTCCCATTAAAGCTCCCACAGCTTCTTCAGGAGTAATATTACCATTCAACAATAAAAAAACTTGACGAGAAATAGGCAGAGCAATTTTCTCTCGATTAGAAATATCAATCAAGACATTTGTAGTGTTAACACCTTCAGCAGTACCAGGTAATTCCTCTAAAATTTCCTCCAAACTTTTCCCTTGTGCCAAACCATAACCTACACGATAATTTCTACTCAAAGAACTACTACAAGTTGCCAACATATCTCCTAAACCAGATAATCCAAAAAAGGTTTCAGTTTTTCCACCTAAATGAGTACCAATACGAATAATTTCTATCAAAGCTCGAGTTAATAGAGCTGATTTAGCATTAGTACCAAGTTGCAAACCATCACAAACTCCACTAGCAATAGCAATGACATTTTTCAAAGTTCCACCTAGCTCTGTACCTATTGTATCTGAACTACTATAAACCCTAAATAAACCAGAAGCAAAAATATTTTGTACTTTTCTTACTGCTGCTATATTTTGACTAGCAACTACTGTTGCTGTAGGTAATTGATGATTAATTTCTTGTGATAAATTAGGACCGGATAAAACTACCACAGGATTATCAGGAAAATTAGCTTCCCAAATTTGAGAAGGAGTACGAGTTGTTTCTGGGTCTAATCCTTTTGTAGCCGTAACAATAATTGCTTGTTCTGGTAAACCAATCTTTTGAATTTTCTTAGCAGTTTCATTAACTCCTTTCATAGAAATTGCCGAAACTATCATATCAGTACTCTTTAGTACCTGTTCTAAACTTACATTTAAACGACGAGACCACAAATATATTTCATGTTGATTATGACTAGCCAATTTTGCTAAAGCAGAACCCCATGCACCTGCACCTATAATTGCTAAATTTGCTTTTTCAGTTGAGATTGGATAAGCAGATTCTAGAGTTCTAATAACTTGTCCTCTTTTATTAGCTTGGGATATTTTACTAACCATAATTTATTAATTTAATCTATGCCTAATTTTTGAGTTAAATACTATAATTATCTTTTTAAATTTGGCATAAAAAAGGGATGATTTTGAGCAACAAATAAGGAAATTTAGGATTTTCTTATCTCCCATTATAAAAGTTCCTCTGATAACTGAATTGAGTATACCGTCAATATATATAGTTTCCTAGGCCATAAGAAAAAATTAACTAAACATGAATTGTGCAATTTTAAGGGAGAATTGATTGTGAAAGAAATCTCAAATTTATTAGGAGAGATAAAAATGACAATCAATCGTCGATTAGGCAAAATGCTAGTCCCAATATTGATATGCTTATTATTGGTGACATCTGCTTGTGGTAGAAGTAAACAACCTAGTCGTTTTGACCAGGCCCAACAACAAAGTAAAACAGAACGTCCTTCCCAGGCTAAACAAGTATCAGGTGGTAGTCTCAATAAATATTTCCCATCATCAAGTGGCGGATATAGACTAAATTATGCTCAAGAGAAAAAAGGCTTTGCTCAGGCAAGTCTGAAAAAAGATGGTAAAGAGGTAGCAGTTATGTCTATTAATGACATTTCAGCTTCTTCTACTGCTACCACAAAATTCCAAAATAGTAGCAAAAAAATAGGAGGATATCCAGCAGTTGAGCAAGGTACAAAAACTACTGCAGTATTAGTAGGTAACCGTTTTCAGGTAAAAGCTCAATCAAAAGTTTCCTCATTTACTCCCAGTGATCGCGAAGCATGGCTAAAAAAATTTAATCTGAGTGGTCTAGATGGTCTCAGATAACAAAATCTTGTCTCAACACTGAAAAAAGAGTGTCTTCCTCTATTCACTTTTAACTTTTGACCAAGAAATAAAGTCAATAGCTTCTCCTTTTACTAGAATAAAAAAGGAAATCTTGGATTTAAAATCTCGGGTTTTAGCTAGAGGTACTAATAAACGATAACTGATATAGCAGTACAAAAAGACGTTAGGACACTTTCTAACTTCTTTCATGTCCTAAAAAACCTTGTTAAGGAATCTAAAAATGTCCTAACCTTAGCACGTAGCGCTATAAATGAAATTAAGGAGCCTTAAATGAGTAAGCCAATCTTTGAATTAGTAGATGAACTGCCCAGTGATAATATTACAATTAGAGCTTTACGCGCCTTAGATTTTGTTGTTCCTGGAGAATGGGATAACTTGGTAGGATTTGAAAATACCATCCGTACTGTAACAGGAGAAGATGACGAAGAACTAATTCAGCAAATAGGCGATCGAGCTGTAATTCTCTTCAATGACAAAGCTCAAGGATATCAACGGGCCTTATGGCTTTATCAAACTGTTAGTGGAGCCGGTCGTGCTTTAGGTGTGGCTTCTTTAGCTAATATGGTGGGAAATAAAATACCTCTGGTCGGAGGTTTATTAACTAGCCTTACTCCTAAACCGGGAAAAGCCCAAACTATTGATTTATCTCTCAAAGTAGTTGCGGAACTATTAGGTTTTTGTTCCATCAATGGCATTCCTGGAGATAGTATTGGTGATTTTGTCGGTGCTCTAGGAGATTATAGTGGAGAATCTTTAATGCGCTTAGCAGCCCTAGTTTGTTTTGATGGTTTAATTCCCTTAGGGCCAGATTTTCTAGATGCCGCTGCTGGCTGGATAGAAGGACTTTCTACCTCGGACTTACAGGAAAACCCAGGCTTCCGGGGAATTGAAGAAGCTATTCCAGGGGATGATCAAGATAGTAAGTTGGGCTTTATTGGGGAAGCCTTCGGTTCTGTTTCTAGTTGGATGGGAGATTTTGTCAGCGATCGCGGCATTACACCAATAAACATAGCCAACAGCTTGCAAAGTTTCGTAGAATTTAGCGATGATAAATTGGACTATTTAGCTGCATTCCTAGATATGAGTACCAATTATTATGAACATACAGGAGTTCAAACCCTGGCTCGTCGTTTAGTAGAACGAGCTTATGCAGAAATTTAAGCAAGGAAGCATTTATGGCAAAAGAAAAAGAAGCTAAAAAAACTGAAACTAAGCCTGCTGGAGGTAAGGTCAAACCAGAAAAGCCCCCCGCTGTTGAAAATAAGCCTTTTGCAGAATTTATGCAGCAAGATTATTTGCCAGCTTTACAAAAAGCTCTGACTCAGGAAGGTATTGACGATCTTGATCTAAACCTAGTTAAGCAAAAATTACCTATGATTAGCTTTGGTTCATCTGAAGAATGTTGGCAAGTTGTGGGTAAGTTTAAAAAAGGCCAGCGTCAGTTCAATATCTATTTCCTCAAAAAGGATATTAAAGGCCCTAGAGCTTTCTCTTATGCTGACAATGGAGCTCAAGCTGCTACCTTAGAACCTTTTTTAATTGATGAACGCAAAATTACTCTGAAGTTATTGGTATTTGGTGTAATTCAACGTCTGGATGCTCAAAAGTGGCTGAGTTTAAACTAGACATTTAATGTAGTAGATATTTTATGTCTCCCTAATTCCACTAAATTATTACCCCATTGGCCTCGAATAATTTCACAAAGGTCTATGTCTGCTTCTAGCAAGCAGGCGTGGCCACTGTTAGGAAGAATAACCATTTGAGCTTTGGGCAAATACTTGACTAAAAATCTAGCTTGTGATACCGAAGGTAAAAGTCGGTCGGCAGCACTAGCAATAATTAATGTAGATTTTGGAAAATTTTTTAGTTGATTTTTCTTTACCTGAAATGAACCCATTAATTTTAATCTCCAGATGGCAGTCTGTTGAGAAACCGACTGCATAGCTTTGAGTAGCGCTTGACGCTCCTCTGATTCTATCCTATCCAAAGCTCCTAAAAAGGGTAAAGTTGCTGTTACAGATAATCTGTATAAATAGCTTGGTAGATATTGGGTAAGATATGAGCCATATTTAACTATAGTTTTTTGACTAAATGAAGTAGCTGAATTAACTAAAATTAGTTTGTCCAATAATTCAGGAGCATTTAAGGCTACTTTTAGTGCTAAACATCCTCCAAATGATTCTCCACATAAATAAATAGGTCTTTTAGGTGCTGCTTTCTGTTCGATTTTAATTAAGTTTATTGTTCTCTGGGATAATTGAGCCCAAGTCGATAAATCATTTTGTGGGATACTCAGACACCGAATATCGAAAGCAGTTGATAAGCTGGAGAGTTGCGATCGCAACAGTTTACCTGTACCGTCCATAGCACATAGGAAAATAAACAGGGGTAATTCTGGTTGGAAGGGGGTTGGCCTTAAAAAGCTAATTTGACTACTTGCCACTTGCATAAATTGTGAATACAGATAGAAGTTAGTAATGATTGATAAATTAATGACTAATATGTTGATATATCTGAGCAAGTTATCATTCAACTGATACATAACTTATACAAAGAAATAGGTTTTCTAGGATAAGAAGTAATAAATATTATAACAATTGCAGCAAAGGACGCGGATATCTCTAAAATTGCTAAGCACAAATGAGAAATTAATAATCTATTTTTTACTGGGCTCCCCATTTTGATTCCTACTAAAGATTCAATTCTAGACTTTAAATAAATATAAATAATTGTGCAAAATTGATTACACATACTTTCAAGCTGAAAGGCATATATTTCTTGTGATTTAGTAATAAAACTAGGCACTGAAGATCAAAATCACAAAAGTTAAAATTTCTTTGAGAAATTATATAAGAAAAACATAATAGCATTAATGTATTAATGTTAGAGTAGGGGTTATTGTTAATTACCTATGTAATCATAGTGAAAGTACTTAGATCAGTGTTAAGCATTCAGTCTTCAACTATCATCTATGAATTATTCGCTCATTATTACACCGAAGGAGGAATTAATTTCTAGGAAGAATTTTCAAATATAATTAAGTAGTGGTATTTATGAATAAAATTGGTCCTCAATAGTTGGTTAAATATATTCAAAAATTTTTTACGTAGCATTATCTAGGAAAGCTGAATGCAAATTAGCTGAATATTGACGGTCAGTGAAAAATCAATTAATCCAATCAGTAAACAAAAATAGACCGATACTACCAAATCATTATGATATTACCATTAGCTAGTTTAAATCAAAAAAATTATTTAAGTCTGATTTTCTATGACAAATATATATACAAATAGGGATACCTTTGCAATTACAACTCCCCTTTACTACGTTAACGATTTACCACACATAGGTAGTGCTTATACAACTATTGCAGCTGATGCCTTAGCTCGTTTTCACAGACTACAAGGTAGATCGGTGTTGATGATTACTGGTACAGATGAGCATGGCCAGAAAATTGAAAGAACAGCTCAAAGTCAAGAAAGATCCCCTAGAGAACATTGTGACTTAGTAGTTAAAGGATTTGAATCTCTTTGGCAAAAACTCAATATTCAGTATGACCGTTTTATTCGTACTACTGCATCTAACCACGAAGAAATTGTCAAAGAATTTTTCCAAAGAGTTTGGGATCAAGGGGATATTTACTTAAGTCAGCAACAAGGATGGTATTGCGTATCTTGTGAAGAGTTTAAAGAGGAGCGCGAACTTACTGAAGATAAACATTGTGCTATTCACACTAACCAAAAAGTAGAATGGCGCGATGAGGAAAACTACTTCTTTCGTCTCTCCAAGTATCAAGAACAACTACAAGCTTTCTACCAAGAAAAGCCAGAGTTTATTCAACCTCAAAGCCGTCGGAATGAGGTATTAAGCTTTGTTGACAAAGGGTTACAAGACTTTTCAATCTCTAGAATTAATGTCAATTGGGGCTTTCAACTACCTATTGATTCTAATCATACTATCTATGTTTGGTTTGATGCTTTATTAGGTTATGTTACGGCCCTTTTAGATCCTGATAGTGAACCTACCCTAGAGAATGCTTTATTAAAATGGTGGCCAATTAATCTGCACTTAATTGGTAAAGATATATTGCGTTTTCATGCTGTTTATTGGCCAGCAATGTTAATGTCAGCCAATTTACCTCTACCTCAACGTGTCTTTGGACATGGATTTTTGACCAAAGATGGCAAGAAGATGGGTAAATCCTTAAAAAATACTTTAGACCCTTTTGAATTAATCCAAAAGTACGGTTCTGATGCAGTTCGTTATTATTTTCTCAAAGAAATCGAATTTGGAGTTGATGGTGATTTTAGTGAAACTCGTTTCATCAATGTGTTAAATGCTGACTTAGCAAACGACTTGGGTAATTTACTGAATCGTACCCTGAAAATGGCTCATAAATACTTTAATGGTCAAATTCCTAATATTAATGGGGAGGAAGTAGAAGTTACTCATCCACTCAAACAAATAGGTATTAGCTTGGGCGAAGAAGTTACCCAAACTTATGCATCTTTAGTTTTTAGTCAAGTTTGTGAAGCTGTCTTAATTTTAGTTAGAAGCTGCAATAAATATATAGACGAAACTTCTCCATGGAGTTTATATAAACAAGGTCAATTAGAAGACTTAGCAGAAGTTTTATATTCTGTATTGGAGTCTGTTAGATTAGCAGCCTATCTTTTATCACCCATTATTCCTAATATTAGCAATGCTATCTATCAGCAACTAGGTTTATCAAATAACTTTAATGATAAATCAATAATTAATAGTTCGGAAAATTTTTTTAAACAAGCAAGTTGGGGCACTTTACCAAAAAATCAAATTTTGGGCAAACCTCAACCTATTTTTAAAAAACTAGAAATGGTAAAAACTATTACTTAAAAGATAATTTAAATCTTGTTTTTGTTTAATTACATAGCTTTTTTTCTATTACAAATTATCTCTAATTAAGAATTGAATTTCTTTATTTTATAAAAAAATTGAGGTTAAAAAACATGTTGCATCATCAACAAATACAAATAGAGTGTCATGAAATATTCACACCAGAACAAGTTCTAGAAAATCGTGGTAGGGTGGCCATTTTTATTGATGGGTCTAACTTATTTTATGCTGCTTTGCAGCTAGGGATTGAGATAGATTATACAAAACTTCTTTGTTGTCTGATTGGAGGTTCTCGTCTCCTACGTTCTTTTTTCTACACAGGAGTAGATCGTACTAATGAAAAACAGCAAGGGTTTTTACTGTGGATGCGTCGTAATGGTTATCGCGTTATTTCTAAAGAATTAGTACAATTACCTGATGGTTCTAAAAAAGCTAATCTTGATGTAGAAATTGCTGTTGATATGATGGCTTTGGTTGGGTCTTATGATACTGCTATATTAGTTAGTGGAGATGGAGATTTAGCTTATGCTGTAGATGCTATTAGTTATAAAGGGGTTAGGGTTGAAGTTGTTAGTCTTAGAGCTATGACTAGCGATAGTTTAATTAATGTTTCTGACCGTTATATAGACTTGGAGCAAATTAAAGAGGATATCCAAAAAACTTCTAAATCTCCTAGCTATACCTATCGTCCTCTATCAGCAATAGGTTTAATGGATGAACATGGTTAAAAAACATGTTGGCTTCTAGTTTGACTTGGAACAATTGGCAAATTTTAGAATAGTAATGAATGTAAGAGTAGTGTTAATTTTTCTTGAAATTAGCGGATTAATACCCATAATGTATTGTCTTCTTGATTGGAGAGATACGTTAAAGCAAAATTTAAATGTTACTCATTGAAAGGAAAGTTTGAAAAACTAAGCATTATCCATCTAAAACCTGGAAAAATTTGTGCTTATGATCAAAAACTTTCCTTTATTTTTCTTTGAATATACTAATATTTTATAAGTGAAGTAAGACTAGCTAAATAAATATAGTCTCCTCATGATACATTGGTTTAAGTGGTGTTAAATATTGAGGAAAGTGCTTAAAAATGATGAATACAGTATATTAGATGATTATATGTGGTATAAATGATTAAATAAGCTAATAGATATTTCAAATGCGTCTTAGTAAGTAATAAGGGTTTTTTCTTAAACTCGCCATACAAAAATACTTGGTTAAAAGGAACCAATAGATTAAATGTTTTTTGCTTGTTTTCTATTCTACCACCTATCTTTTCTGGTATTTATTTCAGATTTATATAAAGAAGTCTCTTAAGAAAGATTATATGATTATAATAAGCTTTTTATGAAAACACTAAATAATTATTTTTCTTATTTTCAAAATTCATCAATACTTTTATTTATATTAGTAACTTTACTTCTAGGAATAACCGCTTGTAATAAAAAAAATCAAGGTCAAGCAAATATTTCTGAAGAAATAATTTCTAATGAAATCATAGAAAGTGATTTAATATTAAATGACGTTACTCTTGAAGAAGTATCTGAAGCAGGTCAAATGTTGTGGCGGGTAAAATCTCAACAAGCTTCCTATGCTAAAAATCAAGAATTAGTTAAAGTTATTAAACCTAAAAGTGAATTATTTCGAGATGGAAAATTAGCCTATAAAATTACTGCATTGCAAGGAGAAGTATATCAAGATGAAAACAAAATTTTGCTTATAGAAGAAATAGAAGTATATGACATCCAACATCAAATAATTATCAGAGGACAACAGTTAGAATGGTTAACTGAACCAGGAATTATTATTGTTCGCAACAATATAATAGGTGGTAATGAACAGCTACAAGCATCAGCTCAAATGGCCAAAGTTATTAGTCTAGAAAACAGAATAGAGTTTTATGGTCAAGTAGTGGCTATGTTCAAAGAACCTGTTCTCAAAATTCAAACCGATCAATTATTTTGGGAGATAGATAAAAAAAAATTGATTGCTAATAAACCAATAAAAATAGAAGAGTTAAAAGATAAACAAGTTATTGGTATCGCTTATGGTGAAGAATCAGATTTTAATTTAGAAAGTCAAATAGCTACTATTAAGAAAAATGTACAGTTACTCCGAACTAACCCAAAAATACAAATAAGTAGTGATTTGATGATTTGGAATATGCCACAAGGTTTGATAGATTCACCAGGACCTATAACAGTATTAGAACAAGGAGAAAAAGTAGTTTTACAAGCAGATAAAGGTCAAGGAAATTTTAATAAAAATACTTTTGTTTTATCGGGAGATGTGGTTGGTATTGGGCAACAAAATCAAGCTCAATTGAGTAGCGATCGCCTAACTTGGTATTCAAATAATCAAACTTTTGAAGCAGAAGGTAATGTATTTTATCGTCAAGTTGATCCACCATTTAATGTTAGAGGCCCTCAAGCAGTAGGGCAGCTAAAAAATGAGAAAGTTATTATTCAAGGTGATAATAATAACGTAGTGACAGAAATTATTCCTCAATAATGTCTTTAAATTTTCTTATGGTTGCGATTACACAACATTAACCAAATAATGAGATCGCAACCTTAGTCCAAAAAATCTTAATCATTTCTACAAAATTACTAAGCAGTTGTGAAAACATATTCTCTACAAACACCCCATACTGGGTATCACTGGGATGGTAGCGATCGCCGTTTCTTTGAAGGCTGGTATTATCGAGTTACCCTACCAGAAGAAAAACAAACCTTCGCCTTCATGTATTCTATAGAAGATCCTATCGGTGGTAAACCTAATAGTGGTGGTGGTGCTCAAATTCTTGGCCCTAATGACGAATATCTTTGTCGTTCCTTCCCAAATGTCAAAAAATTTTGGGCAACTCCAGGGGTTCTAGAATTAGGTCATTGGGGACAAACAAATTTAACAAGTCCAGTTGGCTATTTAGATCCACAAGTATTTGAGGATAAAATTAAACAAGGGTATCAAGCTACTGCTACTTGGCATCAAGGAGTTCTCTGGGATCCAGGAACAAATAATTATTGTCGTTGGCAATATGAAACACAACCTATCTATGGTTGGGGAAACCCAGATGCAATACAACAGTCAACTGCAGGTTGGCTATCATTTTTACCAATTTTTGAGCCGGGATGGCAAATATTAATGGCTCATGGTCTGGCTACTGGTTGGATAGAATGGAATGGGTGTATCTACAAGTTTACTAATGCACCAGCGTATAGTGAAAAAAATTGGGGTGGTGCATTTCCCAAAAAGTGGTTTTGGCTTAACTGCAATAGTTTCTATGATGTATCAGATTTAGCTTTAACTGCTGGTGGTGGTAAGCGAGGAGTATTGTGGTGGATGGAAAAAGTGGCTATGGTAGGTATTCATTATCAAGGCAAATTTTATGAGTTTGTGCCGTGGAACTCTGAAGTATATTGGCAAATTCAGCCTTGGGGAGAATGGCAAATGCAAGCAAAAAATGATTTATTTGAAGTAGAGTTGACTGCAAGTACAAATCATTCTGGTACACTTTTGCGGGCACCATCAGAAAAGGGATTAATATTTTTGTGTCGAGATACTATGCATGGTCATTTACAGTTGAAGTTAAGAGAAGTTAGGAATAGTTATTCAAAATTAATTTTGGAGGCGCGTAGCGATCTATGTGGTTTAGAAGTTGGTGGCGGATCTTGGGAAAAACCTTGGATTAAGTGATACAACCTACATTTTGTAGAGCAAAATGTAGCATAAAAATATAAGTCAAAAGTAAAAAATAAGAAGAAAATTATAGTGGCCAATAAGAGTCAAGGATTTTAAGATTATTGCCCCTAAACACTTATCATCTGTATGGCCATTACAAAACTCAACTCCTAACTTCCTAAAAGGAAATGATTTCTTTTACTGTCTCCCAAATTTAAGCGATCGGCATTAATTTTAGGAATAATAGCTCTAGGTGGTGCTGTTGCTCCCCACCTATCAACTAATTGTTGCAAAAATTTATCTTGCTCTGCTCGTGTTTCTTCCCAGTAAGAACTGCGGTTAATTATTGTAAACCAAACTAAACCCTTTTCCTGTGTTGGAAAAACTCCGGCTAAAGCAATTACATTATTTAAAGTACCAGTTTTCACTACTGCCCCCTGAGGAATATTTCTTGACTGATCAGTTAAAGTTCCCGTATCGTAATTAGATACCGGAAATAGATCACCAATAACCCACTGAGAAGTTTGCAGATACCTTTGAATAGCTAAGAACATTGCAGTTACAGCTCTTGGGGAAATCTTATTCTCTATTCCCAACCCAGAACCATTAACTAATTTTATTTCTGCTTTGGGCACCCCAGAACTCCAGGCAGCTTTGTGTTGCACAACCTTTGCTCCTCCCAAATTTTTCGCCAATGTCTCAGCCAAATTATTGTTACTTTCTACATTCATTTTTTTGAGAATATGCACTAACGG
This sequence comes from Trichodesmium sp. MAG_R04, assembly GCA_023356515.1. Lineage (GTDB taxonomy): Bacteria > Cyanobacteriota > Cyanobacteriia > Cyanobacteriales > Microcoleaceae > Trichodesmium. The sequence goes on from JAKQYG010000022.1 coordinate 12,270, forward strand.
TAATGACTTATGTCTAATAATAGGTCTTTTCTTAGGTACAGATTTTTGGGATATCACAGAACCAGCGATCGCTACTTTCGGCATCAGTGTTCCTGGTGGCATTTGGTCATAGATACTTCTGACATTTCTAGACCAGGTTGCTGAATTTATACCTTCTCGCAATAACTGGCCAGCCACTAAACGGTCATACTGATTGTTCATCCAAAAATCACCTACTATGACTAAATTGCCTCTCACCTGATTAATATGCAATTTTTGTATAGCATTACCCAATGCGATCGCTTCTTCCCAGACAAAATAAGGGTCTCTATCACCATTAATTACTAAATCTCCTCGCAAGATACCATTAGTAATTGGACCTGTAATACTAATCAAGGTTTCAAATTGATGTTGCGGTCCCCAAGTTTCAAGTGCAGCTAAAGATGTAGCAATTTTAGTTAAAGAAGCACCGGGAATGGGAGTTGTCCCTTCGTGACTATTTAGAGATCTTAGTTCTGACTGGATCCAAATACCCTGAGTATTAGCAGTTAGTAGTCCTTTTGTTTTTAAGCCTTCTAAGTATTCATCTACTTTTAAGTTCAATATTTCATCTGAATTTTCAGGCAAAACCAATTCAGGTAGTCCTGCTTGCCATTTAAGTATAGTTACAGTGTTTTGTCCAATAGTTTGTATTCCTGCCACTTCTAACCACAGATGTATAAATCCGTAGCTGAACAATTCCCACATAACTTAATTCAATGTTTTTCCAACTTTTCTATTATAGAAAACTTTATTCACACTCGGTGCTCTAAAGAGATGAAAAAAATATTTGATAATGTAATATGAAAAGAACTTACACAAGGATACTACACCAATTGAGGGTGGCTCCTACATATGGCTTTTTTGAGGTGAAGCGTTTGTCAGTACTGATGAAGCAAATATACATAGGGTTTTCAGAAAAAGTCTTTTGAACGAGTAGAGAACCAACTCATTAAAGGCAGAAAAAAGTCTAAAGCCTTTATTTATCAATGCTTTAATATTTAATGTGCAAGCCCTACAAATTAAAGTTATTTTTCTAAAGTAAGAAAGTCAATAAATAATCAATTAACTGATAGAATTTTAAAGGTTTCTCTAACTTTGATAAATGGGAATAATACCTACACGAATTGCAATTGACGCTATGGGTGGGGACCATGCTCCATCAGAAATTGTTGAGGGAGCAATCAAGGCCCAAGAAGCTTATGGTGTCAAAGTATTGCTAGTTGGCGACCCTCAGCAAATTAAAGCTTGTATAGATAATAAATTAAGCCAACCTCTGCCAGAAATAGTTCCTGCTCAGGACATAGTAAAAATGGATGAAGAACCTTTGACTGCCATTAGGCGTAAGTCTAAAGCATCAATTAACATTGCTATGAACTTAGTAAAGGAGAAAGAAGCAGATGCTGTGGTTTCTGCAGGTCATTCAGGAGCCGTAATGGCCTCCGCTTTGCTGCGTTTGGGAAGAATACCAGGGATTGATCGCCCTGCAATTGGGGCTGTCTTACCCACTATGATTCCCAAAAAACCAGTCCTGATACTTGATGTGGGAGCAAATGTGGACTGTCGCCCCAAATATTTAGAACAGTTTGCAGTGATGGGGACAATTTACAGTGAATATGTTCTGGCCATTAATGAGCCAAAGGTGGGACTACTTAATATTGGGGAAGAAGCATCAAAAGGAAATGATCTGGCAGTAAGGACTTACCAAATACTACAAGAAAATAGTCAAATCAAATTTATTGGTAATGCAGAAGGTCGTGATGTTTTATCTGGTGAATTTGATGTGATAGTTTGTGATGGTTTTGCAGGTAATATTTTATTAAAGTTTGCGGAGGCAGTTGGTGATGCTGTACTGCAAATGATGAGGGAAGAATTGACGCCTGGTCTGAGTGGAAAAATAGGTACTGCAATATTACGACCTAATTTAAAACGTATGAAGCAAAGAATAGACCATGTCGAACATGGAGGAGGATTATTATTAGGAGTAGGAGGAATTTGTATTATTAGTCATGGTTCCTCTAAAGCACAATCTATATCTAATGCAATTCGTTCAGCAAAAGAAGCTGTTGAAAATAGAGTGCTAGAACGAATTAATTCTAAGTATGTACTCGAAAGTTAAGAAATCAAGAGTTACTAATCAATAATTCCTTCTTTCTAAAAAAAGTCAGAAGTAATATTCTTTTTTTGAAGCTTTAATGATTATTTAGTAAATTTGACTCTAGATTTTTTGATTGTGAGGATGTGGTTTAAATAAGCTCTGAAAAGCAGTGAAAACAAACAGTAAATTTAAAAACAAAAAGAGCTTTTTCTAGAAGACAAAAACCTGTACAATACTTGACATACCTGTACATAATGTCTAGGATTCACTATAGACCGAATGAATTTACTAATTTAGCCGGAGTCAGTGTCAAAACATTACATCGATGGGACTCTTCTGGAAAACTGAAGCCATTAAGAACAATAGGGGGTCATCGGTACTATACAGATGAACACATTTTAAAGGAATAGTAAAAAACCCCCGTATTAATGTAATTTATTGTCGGGTTTCCGGTTTATGCTCAAAAACCCGAACTATCACTCCCAAGCCGAAGCAATGAAAGAATTCTGTACCGCTGGTTGAAGCAGGAATTGAACAGCAAGCCTGTCTAGGTTTGTATAGGTTTCATGAAGCAGAAAAGTATATAGATTCAGGAATTATTTATAAAAAGCACTTATTGAAAGATTTAGCCAAGTCTATATGCTTAATATATTTAAGAATCTCAAAAGTTGTAGTTCAAGTCTATATTGAAATGAAGAATACAGCAAATTTTGATCAAATAATGTACAGGGTAAATGGTGAAAATTTATGTAGTGCGGGCATCTTGCCCCCATGGGTGTACCTCATAACAACGGAAAGCGCTATAAGTAATACTAATAAACAAATAATAATTAAAAATAAAAACTGAACAAATGACAAATATAGGTGTTTCCATAATTGGAAGTGGTTCTGCAATACCAAAAATATCTCTAGATAATCAACAATTATCCCAAATAGTCAACACTTCTAACGAATGGATTAGTTCTCGTACTGGGATTAGTAAGCGACAACTGGTAGATACAACAGAATCATTATGTAGCCTTGCAACTCAAGCATCTCTAGCGGCTATTGGCCAAGCAAATATTACTCCTAAAGATATTGACTTAATTATTTTGGCGACATCTACTCCTGATGATTTATTTGGTAATGCATGTAAAATTCAATGGGAGTTGGGCGCTGAGAAGGCGGTTGCCTTTGATATAACTGTGGCTTGTTCTGGTTTTCTATTTGCTCTAGTTACAGGAGCACAGTTTATCCGTAATGGAGTTTATCAAAATGTTTTGTTGATTGGGGCAGATATTTTATCCCGTTGGGTAGACTGGGAAGACCGACGGACTTGTGTTTTATTTGGGGATGGGGCAGGCGCAGTGGTTTTACAAGCTTCAGAAAGCGATCGCCTCCTAGGTTTTGAACTTCGTAGTGATGGTAGTCAAAATAGCTGTTTAAGTCTTTCTTACAAACCCCAAGAAAAGAAAATAAGTGAGGGAATAACGGTTAGTCAGGGTACTTATCAACCAATAGCAATGAATGGTAAAGAAGTCTATCGTTTTGTCGTACAAAAAGTACCAGAAGCGATAGAAAAAGCTTTATTTATAGCTAATATTGATGTGGATAAACTTGACTGGTTACTATTACATCAAGCTAACCAAAGAATCCTGGATGCTGTTGCTAATAGATTGAATATTCCATCACAGAAGGTTATTAGTAATCTCCAAAATTATGGCAATACTTCTGCTGCTTCTATACCTCTAGCTTTAGATGAAGCTGTTAGGAAAGGACTTGTTAAATCAGGAGATATTATTGCTGCTTCTGGTTTTGGAGCCGGACTAAGTTGGGGGGCAGTCATTTTTGAGTGGAATTGACAGGGTAAATATTTTTTTGCTCGTTCTCTATCATACTCATTATCTTTCTTACTTCCTAATATTATCAACATTATTACTTAATTAGGGCTTGCTGAAAAAGTATGAAAATGGTTGATTTGTTATTGAAGAACAATTGATGATAATCAAAAATTATCATCATTTATTAAAGCATAAGTTGAAATTATTGAAAACACCGCAAAAACAGTATAAAAAAAGAGAAAAAGCCTCTTTTAAGAGGGTAGAAAGGTTGATTGCTAAGAACGTAATTGCGATCACGCAGCGGAACGGAGTTCTGTCGCATTTGTGGAAGTTTTAGAAAGTTTAGCCATTACTTTTTCTAGACTAAATCCCCTTTTTGCGCGGGCCTTATTTATCTTCGATATCGTGGCCATTACTTTGAACCCTCCTGAGCTTGTTTTTTCTGTTCTTTATCAATATTTTTGGCTGGTCTTCCCAAAGGATCACCACTGTTGATACTAATTTTTGCGACTTTACCTAAATGGCATTAATGGATAATAAATTTGTAAAGTTTACTTACTGAAAATTTATATAAAATCCTGTGAATAGAAATCGTGAACCAGTTAAGAATTTACTTCTTTATCGCTTATTAAAATGGTCAGTAATAGTTCCTATACTTCGTTTTTATTTTCGCAGTAATATTTATGGTGTCGAAAATGTTCCACAACAAGGACCTTTACTGATAGTTAGCAACCATGCTAGTCATCTAGACCCTCCAATTGTATCTGTTTCTTTAAGAAGACCTGTTGCTTATATGGCAAAAGAGGAATTATTTAATGTACCAATTTTGAAGCAAATAATTACCCTATATGGTGCTTATCCTGTAAAAAGAGAATCGGCAGATCGAAGTGCTATTCGTTCGGCTATGAATAGTTTAGCAGAAGGATGGGCTACAGGTATCTTTTTACAGGGAACTAGAACTCCTGATGGTAGAATTACAGATCCAAAGTTGGGTGCTGCTTTAATTTCTGCAAAGGCTAAAGTCCCATTATTACCAGTTTGTGTTTGGGGTACTCATGCAGTAAAACTTCAAGGTTTAATAGCTAATTCTGTACCAATAACTGTTAGAATAGGAGAGGTTATACCTCCTCCTGAATCAACTAAAAAAGAAGAGTTACAACAGGTTAGTCAGAAATGTGCAGATATAATTAACAAAATGCACGATTTAGGACGCTAATAAATTTAATTACCTAAGAAAATGCAAGATATTAGAGAACAATTAGCTGAAAATTTGGATGTAGCTGAATGGAACTGGTTAGTACCTCATGTTAAACGTGATTCTGTAGTAATTATAGACCAAAAATTGGATTTGCTAGATGTGGGAGTTGCGATCGCTTCTGATAATACATCTTCTGTACAAGATTGGATTCGCCAAGAACTTATTTATAAACCTTCAGCAGAACAATTGTCGATTTGGAATGGTAATGATACTACAAAGTTTAATGCTTTGATAGTACAGCCTTTTGTTTTAGTCCAAGAATATGGAGAAATTCAAGGGGAGAACTGATGGAGAAAATTGGCCCCTGTATAACCGGTAGTTAACCACAAAATTCCTCTCATTCCATCTCGAATTACTTTCTCGATAGGTTCTGGCGATCGCCCAGAGGGAACTGCTAGGGGTTTAAAAGTAATGCCTCTACTACTCAAAACAATTTGGCCAATAACTATAGCCCGACGCATGTGGTCATCGGAGGTAATTAAATAAACACTTGTAATACCTTGGGATTTTAGTTTATCGACTATGGTCGTGAAATTAGTGACGGTATCTACAGCATCATAGTCTAAATGTAAACGGGTTTGTGATATGCCAGCCTGGGAAAATATCCACTCTGCATATTCTGGGTTAGTGCCAGAAGATACCCAAATACCTAGATTAGGATTTTGGCGGGCAAATTCTGCGGCAAATACTTCTCTCTCTATAGCCCCACCAAGTACTAATAAAGCTTGAGGAGGTTCAATGGTACCAGTAATTTGTTGGTAACTAATCCAAAAAGTAACTAAAAGTCCTATTAAAAACCACGAAATTAGAGCAATATTCAATCCTTTATATAATTTTTTATTGGACACTACCCTTAAAATCATATCTTTATTTATAAAATAAAAAAACCATCTGTAGTGTTACAGGTGGAAATAATTTCAATATAATATTCAAACAGTACTATCTACCATCCGGAGTTAGATTAGGAAAGTAGCAAAATAGTTAGGGTTTGCTGATTAAATCCAATAATCAAGAAATGTTTAATAGTATCTAATTATTTTAATACTATTGATAGCCCCAACAAATCTCTATATCTTCAACTATCCAGAAAATAATTTTAGGAGTTTGGCATAAATAGATATGGAAAGATAAGGGGTGATTGAGTTTTAATTTTTAATTTTTAACTTTTGATTAACGGGACTGGCGCGATTCGAACGCGCGACCTAGCGCTTCAGATTTGTATGAGTTTCCCCATTCTCTGGACTATCCCTTCACCATTGCTCTCATAGCTTTAGGTGGTGGCCTAACGCTTAAG
>JAKQYG010000220.1 GCA_023356515.1 Trichodesmium sp. MAG_R04
AATTGGATTTGGGTTCATACTCGCAAAGAAAATACTGCTGCACAAAGAGCTGAGTTGGCCATCGCTCCTTGGAGTTGGAACGACCATTATACTTATCCCACACTTTACTGATGCACTACCGAACCATCTACTAAAACAGCAGCGAAATAATTCTTTTGTTAGGTAATAATTTGAGTATAATCGCAATCGCCATAAAAAATGTTTTCAGGTAATAGTCAGAGTCAACTTTATTGACCTAACTATTACCCCAGCAATTAGGAATGCTTTAGAAATTTTGTAATTTCCTTTTTGGTTGCTTGAATAGCTTCATCGGCAATGGTGTAAGCACATTGTATATTCAAACATGAATCAGGCACCGAATGGGTACATCTCTAAACTTGAGATCATGAATTAAAAGTCTGAACAATCATCAGGATCAGATTTTATTTATGGACAATTACGTTCTAAAACCGTTATTCGTGAATCATAGATTGTGTCGTCAGGCATAGTAGCCTCGAGTAGAATAGTGTTACATAAATTGGTTCCTTCAAGTTTAGCATCTTTCAAATTTGCACCTCGCATATTAGCTTCTGAAATATTTGCTTTCGATAAATCAGCTCCTACTAGAATTGCTTCCTTTAAATTTGTATCTCCTCCAGATAGATTAGCACTTATCAAGGTTGCACCATTTAACTTAGCATTTTCCAGGTTTGCATTGGTTAGATCAGCGTTGTTTAAGATTGCATTACGAAGGTTAGCGTTAGACAAATCTGCTTCCGACAGGTTCGAACAATTGAGTGGTGCCCCTGATAGGTCGCACCCCGAACATTCGTTTCTGTCTTTCAACAGGAGTAGCTCATCCTTATCAAAAGCACTAGCAGGCAAACTGAATATCGTTAAGCTAAGGATAATTGTCAGAACAAGAGCAGAGAATTTAAGAAACCAAGGTTTAAGATTCATAATGTCTGTATCTAAGTGTTTTCAATTAAAGTCTGTTCAAGAAAGTTGTGCTATTTTAGCTTCCCAGGCTGATAATTCAAGCCTGTGAAAGCCTTATGCTGGCTCAATGTGTCTGATGGCTTTTGGGGTTCTTGGCTCCAGGTAGCGTATCCTGGTGCTTTAGCAGCATGCTGGCTCAATGTAATTGTCTGATGGCTTTTGGGGTTCTTGGCTCCAGGTAGCGTATCCTGGTGCTTTAGCAGCCCGGGGATGCAACCCGACAGCCGGCCATAAAAGTCCTTCAGTATAAGCATAAGGATTAGGAATAAAGCTACTATGATTGTGGAGTATAGTGCTAGTACTAGCAAATTGCTTGATATACCACTTGGGTAGTTTATACCAGGTAGCTGTATACCATAGCTTGATAATGTTACCGGCTATTAACCCGAGTTTGTCAGATGCCAGAATATTCTCTACATCCTTATTCTCGTGAAAGGTTAGTAGCAATTCTTTAAACATTTTTCCACCAATTGTGCTCCAAATGGTCTCAAAGTAAAGATCAACTTGACCTGTTCCTTGCAAGTCGAACAGAGAAAACCCTGTTACCTCTACGGAAAAATCAAGAAAATACTTCATTAAATCAGACTTGTTAATATCATCCACTGGTTATTTACCTGCTCTATAGAACTGATACAAAGGCCCACAGAAGGTGGGCAATTTGATGTTTACTTCCTGCTTCAACTGAGGCCGTCGGCGGTTACTCATCCACAGGCATTCACGGGTCTTGACCGACCGCATCTCCTGAGTGCGTCTTGCATCCTGTCCGTGAACCGTTTCCCCAGGAAATGGAGACCTCAGAATTACGCACTCGCTTTTTTAAATTCATACCTCCATTCAGACCGAAGTCTATAGATATCCCACACTCAGGGCAGTCAAAGCTCCCATCTAATGGGGTCAAACAAATTTGACTTCCGACTTCTCAGGTTTCTGTCAGCGATAAATAGGACCGGCATGACAGCCATCTTCATCTCCAGGAATAGGATTGCGAATCAGACTATTAGCCAAATCCCTGAGTCGGAACATCTCTCCCACCGCAGGAACCAACTTTTCAGGAGAACCGTTAAAGGAACATTCAATCTGTTTTAGAAAACAACTGTAAAGTCTTTCGAAGTCCTGGCCGCGATCATATAACTCTGGATCTCCTTGATAATCACTTAGTTTAACATTCTTTTTGACGGGATAAACAGCATCCCAATCTACAGTAAAAGTATCACCTGTAGGATGATTCGGTTCATCGGTATATTGATCCTCCTCTTTATCAATAACATAGTATCGACCCAACTTTAGTTGTTGGAAACAATAGTAATGACAAAGTTTTCCTTCATTATTATATATCGTTCTATTTTTAGAACCCTCACCCTGGAATTGAATTATCCTCAAGGCTTTTATGGCACTTTCAAGATCCGTTACCTTGAATATCTCTCCTGCACCGTCGTAGTAATATTCACGGGTGATTTGCTTGCTTTCGTCGCCAGTGAATAGATCAACGTTCTGATCATTTAGATAATACAAACCATTAATTATCTCTTCATAGAACGCCCCAATACTGGGGTATTGCGGATCATTTTCGTCATCATCATTGCGACCAAAAATTGGGAGTAAAAAATTAATTCCCTGCAAGCTTGACAATTTTGGGTCTGATGGACTCTTTGTTGATGCCCCTCCATTGATTCCATCCATATCCTCAAAACGTTCGATATTGAGAAAAGTCTCTACTGTTTCTGGTGAAAACTTGTCAACATCCACGCAAAAGTCTCCTATCCCACCTGGTAGCAGACCCGGATATTCTGGAACAAAACCTTCGTTTGTCAAAACTTGATCTATGTTTCCACCCACCGCATTAAACACATTTGCTACCAGGGTTAGATGTAACATTTCCTCCACAACAACAGTACGAATCATGTGAAAAGCCTCTAGATTCGATCCGGGCTTAAGGGAGTAAAGGGCTGTCAGATAAGGAGGAATAGTTGCGTGTTCCACACTCATGGCGTTTTTGAGATGCTGATGCAAGGATTCAATAGTCTTGATGTTCCTTGGTAATTCGGGATTAGTCATAGATAATACCTCTGCTAATTATATTTTCAACAGTTGTTTTGTTGTTGGTAATCTTCTTTACTAACTCAAACAAATAATCATAGGACTTACGCAGCGCTGCTCTATATGGTGTATTTTTGATGAATATTTCATACATTTGCGCTATAATTAGTGCCTTTCATTTAGTTCTTTAATCATTTTTTCAGAAGCCAACAAAGCCAGCGCGGCAATACTCAATGTTGTATTGGAACTGCCAATAGATGGCATACTACCAGAACCTAATAGAAAAAGATTATGATGATCCCATGAACGCTGATTTTCATCAACAACGGAATCTGTTGAGTACTTTCCCATTATATGAGTCCCTGAAAAGTGGTTTCCTCCTCGCAACCAGTAGCCTTTACCCTCATACATAAAATAGGAGGGGTCATCTGAACTATAACAGGTCTCATCTATTGCTTTCAATCGGTCGAATATAAACCTAGAAAGCTTTCGGGCAAAGGCCATTGTCTTTTTACAGTAATCAGGTATATCAAAGTGAATGACAGGGCGACAATTTCCCAGTCTATCCTTATAATCCTGATTGATGGTGACTCGGTTCTTTTGATCGGCGGGTAATTCACACATAAAGGCTAACAGTAGCTGCCGTGGAATTTGACTGATTAGTTCATGGCGAAGTTTCCGTCCATACTTACCCTGATCAACAGCATCTATTAGCACCTTATCTGGACTAGTACCTGCCCATCCCCAACCATCATTGTGGACATCCATTGAAAATGCAGCTTGCTGGCTACGAAAATTACCGTAACGAAATGTGTTGATTCCTGATGTCACAAGAGGACCGCGCATGACGCCAGCATTTTTAGGCATCGAAGCCCAAGCTAAGAGATAGGGATGATCCATCAGATAGCGGCCCATCAGATCATTGCTACTGCGCAAATTAGAAGCGAGCATGATCCGAGCGTTTTCTATGGCACCGGCTGCTAAGACAAATAAACGTCCCTTAACATTTCTAACAGTGTGCTGGGAAGAGGACTTATCCCGATAGTGTTTATAGTGAATGGTAACAACACAATTATTTTCCGGATCTGTTTCTACCTGAGAAGCTACAGCTTGGGGTAGTAAATGTACAATGGGTTCTTGACGAGGCTTGATCCAATTTAAGGTTCTACGGGCATCATATTTGGCTTGAACTGGACAGATGGGTACGCAGTTCGCGTTTCCTTGGCATCGTTCTCCATGTTCAATTGGGTGGACACTGGCAATTCCTTTGGGAATGAAATCGACATTAACACCTCTGCCTTCGGTAAAGATTTTATAGTCAGGGTTCGGTTCGCTATTGCGACCTTGGGGAAAAGTGCTGAGTTTTAATTCTTTTTCTTCTTTGTTATCTCCTTCACCGATGCAATAGGTAATATTTCCGCACAACGGATCATCTTTTTTAAGCCCATTATCAACTTGCTTATCCAAGTAAGAAGGAGGAAGCTTTTTCATGGGGAAGACATAGCCCTCTATAAAGGTTGCCCCTAGCTCTTTTTGTTCTTCTACGTCTCCGGCAACCCCAATCTCATACTCAGCATCGCGGTAGTAGGGCTGAAGTTTTTCATAGGAAATCGGCCAGTCAAGACCTTGTTGATAATTTGAGTGGAGGTTGAAATCCTCGGGTAACATCCGTATAGTTTTCCCTTCCCAGTGCATGGTTGTTCCACCCATAATCCTTGTATAGGAACCACTAATTGGCAGAGTGCCTTTTTCTTCAAAATAGCCATGTAAACCATCAGTGGGACTGGGAGCGTTGGGATTATAGGGATAGGGAGAGTTGGAGTTCTTATCCACAGCACTATAAAAGGTTTCAATGTAACTTTGAAACCCTTTAAGGGTTAAACCCTCACCAGTTCCTGCTTCAAGAATTAAAACCCTTTTATTCTGTTCACTTAATTTTTTGGCTACAATTGCTCCGGCAATTCCGGCCCCAACGACTACAACATCGTATTCAGTTTTAGAGGCAGTCTCTGGATTGACTATTAATATCGGTTTATTTGGTTTATTTTGACCCATATGTCATTCCTCAATAATTACACATTACGCCACTATTTGGCTCGCTGACATCGAAATATGGTTATAGCAGTCGAAGTATAGAACTACGGATAAGTAAGAAGTCAGAAGTAATCTCTGACTTAATTTCAGCATTTAGTAATGCCCTAACCTTTGCTTCGACGTCGATAACTATTTGGGAGAGGACTCACGCAGCACCGCTAGATATGCTGTGTTATTGGTGAATACTTCCGATATTTATACTACAATATTAACAACCAAGTACAGGAAACTAGAATAACATTGTCAATGAATTTTCCATCTAGTCCCATTGATTGACAGTCGATTAATTTCACGTCAAATCCTCAAATAAAAAATAAAAAGATTATGGCGTTAGACGAATCGACAATTTAGCTAATAAGTAAATTACAATCCAGTAGATTCAAACAAATACTTACGAGCTATTAATGTATTTTGCACTACAGTTAGTATATTGCTATAAGCCTTAACCAATTTACATTACTAGATACTATAGGACTACCCATTTAGCTTAGGGAATAGGTGACAGAAATCATGAAATTGAGTCAGGGACGACTTTTGACTTCTGACTTGCTTATAGCGCCATAACTACTTTGAAATATATCCACACTCAACACAATAAATTATTCGGAAATTAAAGTCAATAGCAAAATCAATAAATTATTCAATTCCGCACCATAAATATGCTACAAGGGTTTTTTTGACGAAGAAGGTGGATTACAGCCTCTATTATTGCTATCAATTCTTAATAATTTGTGTAATATGATTTTTACTTACAATATTCATAGTTATTATTAGGCATAGCTTGTAATCACTAGTTTGATATACTATATTTTGAAGTGCGGAATATAAATTTAAAGGCTGAAAAAACTGTGGGGATTGGCTTGCAGCATTTATAGCTTTTTAAGAAATTTTCTTATTTTAGATATGCGAATGACTTCATACAATATTTCTATATAATAACAACAGGACTTATGCCAATTCACTTAGGTCCAAGCTATGTAGGGACTTTCTGGTATCTGCTTGGAAACAGGAGCCAGGAACTTTTGAACTGTTTTATGACAACGCTCTTAATAAACCCTTTGAACGTATACATGAGTTTGAAACCAACTCTTGACAAACAGCACTAGAAGCAATAGTCAAACAATACCCAGACTATCCCCAAACCCTCCGACTATTACAAGACAGAGCCGGAAACGACCCAGACGAACAACTACAGAACTGGGCCAAAAGGAAGTTGCAGTAATATACAATATAGCCATTCCGACAGTTCTGATACACATTTGCGATCGCCCCCAACACCCAATAAATTGGACAACACTATACCATAGGGCCCAAACTAGAGGAATTATTTTCAATACTCAACTCTTATCATCATCTCAAATCAGATTTTTTCAAAAATAGCTCTAACCCTATTGCTGTGGCTTTCCCATCTCCCTAATCCTGAAATTAATATGGATTGGTTATAAACTCAAAAAATATGTTATTGTATAGTCTGTTCATGACAGCCCCACCCCTCGGGTTAATGCGGATTTGTTGGAAACTCAAAATTTATAACCATATTTTCGGCTTTTTCTCCATTCCCAATCCTTTGTTGGGTTCACGGGGATGAGTCTAAGTCCGTGGGCCAGTGCAATTAGCTTTCTTGCACTGGCTCTTTTTTTTTAGGTAATTAACTGAAAATTATAAATGTTTTTTTAAAAAAAAATACTATATTCTCATTCAATACAGTAAAATCTCAAGTTATTTTTCTTGTGGATGCGACGCTCTCAAAAGGCCACTCAGCTCTCAGCAGGAGGCAGAAGGATAGGATTGGCAGTTATGGGACATGGGTAGAACTGCACATTTAGAAAATATTATTAAGGATTATCTAAAAAGTGTAGATATTAATGATGTGAGATTTGTGGCTAGGGCGTTGATGGAACAGTTGCGGGTTCGGAATTTTATTTTGTGTTTTGTTGGGG
>JAKQYG010000221.1 GCA_023356515.1 Trichodesmium sp. MAG_R04
GTTAGGTGTTAGGTGTTAGGTGTTAGGTGTTAGGTGTTAGGTATTAGGTGTTAGGTTTTAGGTTTTAGGTTTTAGGTTTTAGGTTTTAGGTGTACAGAGGAATACAAGAAACCTGATGTTATACCATTTCTCCATGAAGTTGCGCTTAATAATAGATAACAGCTACCAGTAAAATTCAGGTCTAGCTAAGAATTATTAAGCGCATTGTTACAAAGAAATGGTATTAGGTGTTAGGTTTTAGGTGTACAGAGGAATACAAGAAACCTGGTGTTAGGTGTTTAATAAATTTTTGATAATAGATTTTATCCATTCAGTTATTAGTTATCAGTGCCATAAACGTAGGGTGGAAATGATGTACGCGGAATATGGGGTGTACATTAATTTCTGGGCGGAACAGACACAGTTTTCTCTGACCCAGAGAATTGTGGAGCTTAATAGATAGCTATTTCAACCTTGTCTGTTATAACTAGCAATAATAGCCACCATAAACCACCAAAGAGTATTAATTTGTGGACGATACCAAACTGTATCCACCAAACCATGACCCATTAATCCCAGAATAGCAGCGATCGCCCCAATTAACCAATACCCTTGAGCATTACCATCATCGCGCAAACGCTTCAACTGTAAAACACCTTGATTAAAACTCACCAAAAGCAACCACAAAAAAGCAGTCAAACCAAGAAAACCAGTTTCCACAACTATTTCTAAAGGTACAGAATAAGAACTCAAAGCACTGTAACGTGGACGTTGATAGAGAGGATAAATTTTATTAAACACATCATTACCCGGTCCAATGCCCAAAAATGGGTGATCGCGAATCATCTCAAATACAGACATCCAAACATTCATCCGAAAATTATTACTGCTATCTTGACGACCGACAAAAATACTCAGAACGCGATCGCGCAACGGCTCCAATAACACCACCGCAAAAATCAACAACCCGGCTAAACCACCTACAGCTATTGGCAGAGACCAAATTTTCCAAAATCTTGGCATATAAATTTTCCACCAATACCACATTAAAACCAACATAGCAAACATCAAAGCCAAAAACCCAATCCAACTACCTCGACTCCCTGTATAACGTAAACAAGCGCAATTTACTACCAATATTGTCAGTGCCAAAGACTTCTGAGCCCAACTACGCCAAGCAAAAACTGCCACAAAACTCAAAGCAATAGCAGGTAACAAATACCCACCCAATAAATTAGGATTTCCCAAGTAACTATAAACACGAGTAACACCTGCTTGGGCCGAAGTAGGATCATTCCAGGTGGCCAGAGGTTCAACCTTATCTATCCATTGGCGAATACCATAAAAACTAACAATTAGAGAAACCAATAAATAAACATTAATTAACCAAGAGCGGAGTCTAGGGGTTCTTAATACCAGGGACCCTAAAGCAAACAACAATAAATAAAGAGTCAACTTCACCCAGCCACTAAAAGCAGCAGTCTTTGCAGGAGAAATAACCACTGCCAACATAGCAATAACCCAGTAAAGGAATATTAGTAGATGAATAGGAGTTAAATATTCCTCAGTATTATCCGAGACTGTCAACAATACCCAAAAACCACCACTAGCAATTAATAAGAAACCAATGAGAGTAGTATTGACAAAAGGAGCCAGACTAAATACAATTGCCAGCAACACAAAACCAAAAGATTCACCCCATTGCATTAACCAACTACTCCGTCGCCAGTTATAAAGAGAACCATTAAGTAAGCTATAGAGATAGCTGGCATTTAACCATTTTGAGTCAGAGAATGAGAGATTAGTTAGTGTTAACTGTTGCCAAACTGAGTTCATTTTATGGCCCTAACAAAATAATAATATAGAACACAGGACTTAGGCAGAAACAGGGTTGGTCTAGAGAATTTGGTAGTTTAAACAACAATAATTAAGGCCAGAAGCCCATTTTTCCCTTAGATATCTATCTTTAAAAACAACCATTTGCATTTATCCTAGAAATCCTGTCCCATTTCTTTGATATCCCATCATCTATAATTACATAAATATGCTAAGCCTTGATAAGAAAAATCTTCTTAATGAAAAATTACTCTCCACTAATATGAATTACTAATTCCCGACAATGACTAAATTGCCGATGTTCCCAAACATAAATTCCTTGCCAAGTACCCAATACTAATTGACCATTATTAATAGGAATTTGTTCAGAAGTATGAGTTAAAACACTGCGAATATGAGCAGGCATATCATCAGGTCCTTCTGCACTGTGAATATAATGATAATCTTCTGGCACTAATTTTGAAATAAAATTTTCTAAATCAACTAATACATCTGGGTCAGCATTTTCTTGAATTATTAAGCTAGCAGAAGTATGGCGTAAAAATAGATTGCATAAACCTGTTTTTACCCCTGACTTAGCTACAGCTTCTTTTACTTTAGAAGTAATTATAGATAAAGATTTACCCGAAGTATTAATTTGCAACAATTGTTGATAATGAGTCATGTTATTTTTGGTTAGCAGTATCCCAAGCATTCAGACCTTAGCCATCAGCTATTTTTTTTAGTCAAAGCTTTATTGATTGAGCCAGAATTAAATCTTACTACAAAAGATAACTATCTTGACCCTAAAATCTAGATTCATTTAACATCTTGCCCCCATGGATATACTTCATGATAACAGAAAGCCCTATAAATTAGGAAATTCCAGAACACAAATATCAAATGTAACAAATTACTCATCAAGAAAACAAAATATATTTTCATTTTAGAGGTTTTAAAAATATTGGAATAGGCTTATCATTACTCAGTGTTACATGGTTAACCGCTGTAAGTTCAATATTTTCTTCCTCAAAAGCTTGTTTAATCATTAAACCTAAAACTTTTTGAATCATTAAATGTTTTCCTGACTTAACTTGTGTAACTATTTCGATTAATATTTGATGGTCAGAAAATTCTTCTATCCCTTCTACCATTGTTGGTTCAATTATATCTGTTGAATACTTTTCTATAAGTTTATTTCCTACTTTTTCTATAATTTCATGAACTTGACTAATCTTAACTTGATAAGGAATTTTGAGCATGATCACTGCATTACCAAAACTGGGGTAACTAATTATATCTTTAACATCACGATTATGAATAATATAATTTTTATCTTCATGCTTAATACGAGTTGTTCTTAATTCTATTCCAGTGACAATACCATGTATGCCATTTATCTCTACAAAATCTCCTACTAAGTAATAATTTTCAAACAAAATAAAGAAACCTGCAACTATATCTTCAACCAGACTTTGAGCTCCTATTCCAACTGCGAAACCTATAATACCTACACCCGCTAAAATAGGAGTTGGGTCAATTCCAACAGCATAAAGAATTGCTATACCTGTACCAAAGTAAATCAGGTATTTAATACAACTTTTAAATAAAGGAAAAAATGTCTTTCTTCTCTGTTGAGATATATCATCTGTATCACCTTGACCTAGGAGTAATTTTTCTAATACAAGTTGACAAATTTCTTGAAGAATACGACTTATCAATATAATTGCAATGACTTTTATAAATGTGTTTCCATAAGGAACTAAATAAGCGATAACATCAACTTGTTTAAATACTAAAGTAGCTGTAGCAGTATAGATTATATATTCAAAACATCGTTTCACAAGAGGAATTAATTTACTTAGGCGATCATAGATTCGTAAGATATTTTTTTTATCAGAATATTTATTGCTAAGAGCATCAACAGTATCAATGATTGTAGTATTAGCTTTAATCAATAGTAATCCCACAATAATAATCATATAAATTTGTAAACTTATATACAAATATTTGATGATTACTGCTGGTAATATCATAATTTGAGCTGATATTATAATAAATAACAGCCAGATAATTTTATTAAAATTGCTCTTGAAAAATTCAAAGAATACTTCGATACTAGCGTGATTGGCAGTAATATTGTCAAAGTTTTTTGTCCATTCTTTTAACCAAGTGATAGATTTATTTATGTATGGAATACTCCATTTAGTTAAAATTAGGATGCCTAATATTTTTAGGACTCTAATTCCTATATCTATAAAATAATCCCAAGAAATATTTTGAATCAAAGACCTGTGATATTCAATTAAGTCTGTTCCTTTATAAACAATAAGCCATCCATTAATTCCTAATACTAATAAGCATAATATTAAGCAACTTATAGTTAATAATATCTGAATATTTTGGTAGATAACTTCAAGATTTTTTTGATTTTTTTTAATATATGGTGCTTTGATTAATTGTTTATATGCTTTGCTGAAAAAAAATCTAATCCCCACAAAAAAGCATATTATAAATCCGATTTCAGCTACAGTTAAAATGATACTTTTTATATCCATAATTATTTTATTGGAATAGATTGTACAATAATACTAATTTCTAAAAATTATGCAAAATCTTGCTCAATATTTTAGTTATTTAGTAATAAGTAAGTAAGAGGAACGTTTTTACAGTTCTTTCCGTTTTTATGAGGTACACTTACGCGGGAAAGATGCCCACATTAAATGATTTTCACCATTTAACCCGTACATTATTTGCCCGAAATATGCTGTGATAATTCTAGGTATTAAGGGTTAAAATATTTATTTCTAATAACCTTACTAAGGGTAGACTTTGTATGCAACTTTCCTGCCTGTCTTCAGGAAGATTTAACAGAACTTTTGAGATTTGGTCTGACTGAAAATTTGAAAATAATTATTAGAAATATTCTACAATAGCTTTAGCGATCGCCTCACTACCATTTTTATCTAATTTTTCAGATTTACGAGGTACTTGTAGGGGTTTCCTAAGAAATTCCCAATCACTATTAAAAAATTCTGTTGGAGACAAAATTTGATGATAACTATAATCTTGAATTCCTTCTAATAATAATTTGGATTCAGCAAAACCGTCCCTGACTAATGATACAATAGGAGTTTCTAAGCGTAAAGCTTCAGCAAAGGTACTATACCCTGGTTTAGAAACTATCTTACCACAAATTGGCATCAAATCTACAGGGCGAATATTTGGCAAATTTATATCTTTTTTTCCAGATTCTTTTCTGACATTTATCAAATTGGGAAGTTCAGGACTGTTACTATCAAATGTCATAAATTGCCAGTCGGAAAAACCAGAAATATTTTGATAAGGAATCTGATCTAAACCTAAACCGCCAAAAGTTAGTAAAATAGTTTTTTCTTTCTCTGCATGAATGTCAAATTTTGCTTTAATTTCTTCTGGTTGATAACGCGGAATTCCCCCAGTTAACCCCACATCAACAATGTTGGGAAAAGCACTCATAGGTTCGTGGAGTGGAAGGCGAAATAAACGGTTACACTGAGCAAAACATTCACTAATCCAATCAGCAATTTCCAGAAATTTACCACCCCAAGAACGATAAATAAAATCCCAACCAAAATTACTTAACATCCAACAAGGAATATTAGCAACTTGAGCAATTTTAGCAGCAATTGGAGGAATATCCGCTAATAATAAATCTACTCTATTTTGCTTAATAAAATTAACTTCTCCAGCAATAATTGACCGTTCTTTCTTTTTAATTTCCTGCAATTTTTTTAGGGTAGTTTCTTTATCCATAGTGATACTATCTGACTGAATTACTCCCACATCAAAACCACGGGGGCGATAAATAAAATCACCAGAAATGTAAGATTCTAGTAACCAACGGGGAGCAGTTGTTACCATAATTAATAAAATATCTGGACACATTTTTTGTATCAGGTTAGCTACTGATGATATACGGACAGCATGGCCAAATCCATGATTAGTAATAGCAATATATAAGGTTGGTCGAGACATTGGTTTTTTTCTAGTTATAAATAATTAGGTAGTCAGGAGTTAGTAGTCAGGAAGCAATATAAAGATATTTGAAAATATCTAATAATATAGTGTCTGGATAATGACCAATAAAAAAGTTTTTGTTTGTAGTTGGGCTTTAGCCTTAACTAACTATAGATATTCTGATTAATTAGAACTCTTTTGTTTGCCATAGGATTTTTTTATAAAAACTATTTTGTTTGTAGTAAGGCAAAGGCATAAACTCAGTATAGAGATTTGAATTGCTCAAACTATTAAATAAAATATTCCTTTAATAGGAAATATTTTCAGAAATTATTTACCCATATCAACTATATACTATTTCTAGGGTTTAATGGCTGTTAAATACCTAATATATATAAAGCTTTAAACCTAGGTTTTATAGATAAGTAGAATTACTTGAGTTATTATTTTATTTACAGGACTTACCCATGAACACCATTGCTAGGGTGTGTTTTGCTCAGGCAAAGCTGCGCTAACGCTTCGCGACTTGAATTGCGCTAGCATAACGAACTAAGGCTCTACATATATACCTTTGCGTAAGTCTTCTTTAACTAAAATTGTTTTATGGAAAATTTAGATGAAGTTGCCCAAACTGAAAATAAATGGTAAAGTTTTGTAAAGAAGACTTGTTAATAAAAATATAATGAGACAAAAATTAACAGAAGGTAAAATTGGCCCACTTTTACTAAAGCTAACACTACCGACAGTTTTGGGAATTTTTGCCCTCCTAGGTTTCAGTGTTATTGATACCTACTTTGTCGCTCAACTCGGAACAACAGAGCTAGCAGCAATAAGTTTCACCTTCCCAGTAATAATATTTTTAGATAATGTATCAGTGGGTTTTGCAATAGGTGCTGGTTCTTGTATTTCTAGAGCTATTGGAAAACGCGATAAAACTCCTCTCCTCGATCGCGATCGCTACAAAGTTAAGCGACTTGCTACTGATAGTTTAATTTTATCTCTATTAATAGGGGTAATTTTAGTAGTTCTAGGTTTAACAACTATTGAGCCACTATTTACTGCTCTAGGGGCAAAGGCAGAAATTTTGCCTCTAATTGGACAATATATGAAAATTTCGTATTTGGGGGTAATTTTTGTAGTAGTGCCAATAGTGGGTAATCAAATTATTCGCGCTACTGGTAATACATTAATTCCCAGTGTGGTGATGACTGTAGCAGGTATTGTTAATGTTGTGCTAGACCCA
>JAKQYG010000222.1 GCA_023356515.1 Trichodesmium sp. MAG_R04
ACTTGAATGCAGCGTTAAATTTAGCTATGGCGGTCAGTTCGACCGTGACAG
This sequence comes from Trichodesmium sp. MAG_R04, assembly GCA_023356515.1. Lineage (GTDB taxonomy): Bacteria > Cyanobacteriota > Cyanobacteriia > Cyanobacteriales > Microcoleaceae > Trichodesmium. The sequence goes on from JAKQYG010000222.1 coordinate 52, forward strand.
CTTGTGGACTGGATAACGCCGACGTTGCCAGAATGAAGCAGGAATAGAACAGATAATCATAGATTTATAATAGATTATCATAGGTTTCTAAGAACGGTATATAGACCGCGACCCAGACTGACACTGCTCCTCCCGCAGCCAAAATGTTTAAAATGCCCGTTTATAGCAGTCGAAGCAAAGGTTAGGACATTACTAAATGCTGAAATTCAGTCAGAGATTACTTCTGACTTCTTACTTACCCGTAGTGCTATACTTCGACTGCTATATGTCCCTGTCATGGTGACCACCACATTCAGGACAATCCCACTCTCTAATATTTAGAGGTAATTTTTCTACTACATAACCACAATTAGAGCAAAGTTCTGAACTAGGAAAGTATCTATCAATCTTGATTAATTCACCTCCATATCATTGGGCCTTATAATCTAATTGCCTGACTAATTCTCCCCAATTAGCATCACTTATTGCTCTAGATAATTTATGCTTCTTGACCTATTTCTTTACGGCTAAATCCTCAACTAGAATAGTTTGATTTTCTCTAATTATTTGAGTGGTTAGCTTATGGGTTTGACATCCTCCCAGGCCTAAAGGCACCGGGTAACAACCGACCCGTAGCTCCGATACGGGTTGACGTTTCACGGGCTGCCACTACTTTGGCAGTAGTCTTACACTTGCCGACCCGTCCATTTTTTGTCTCGGTATGCCCACCCGCGACTAATATATTTCCTGTGAACTAAAAACCAACAAGGACTAGACCAGTGAAAAAAAAATTAACTAAAAAGTCCCCCGCTTATGGGCAAGGCTTTAAACCCAATCTTTCGGTAATCAAGCCTTGAATCTTTAATCTGGGCCTGTATCCTGGAGAATTTCAGTCTGGCTTTTTGATAGTTAAATTTATAAAACAGATGCGCCCTGCTGGAATCGAACCAGCCTTAAAGCGAATTATGAGCTCGCTGCCTCCCCAATCGGCCAAAGGCGCCTATCATTGATTATATATTAACCAGTCTGAGAAAGACAAGTCATATTAATAATATACAATTAATCTTTAGATAGTCAAGTAATATCTAAGTTAAAAGTTTATAAATTAATTAGATTAGTTAACTTATACTATATCATACTACCATATCATACAAAAAAAATAAAACCATACCTCAGACAAAAAACCTATGAATTCTAGTATTTTCCTTACTCTAGGTCTCCTGACTCTAATGTTTGGTGCTGGTTTGAGTAGTGCTTCTTGGGGATTTAAACTAGGTAGGGAAGCTTTAAAAGGAATTACTCAACCAGATACTCGTCCCACTAATAATTTGACAGGTGCTCAAGGTAATTTAAATCGTCGAGAAGAACTATTTTTTCTAAAAGAGGACAAAATTATTAAGAATGTAAAAAATATTATTACAAATGGTGGAGTAGTAGAAGAAAAAACTGCTAAAGAAGACTCCCAGGAAAAACAAGGTAAAACAAAGTCTAATCAAAAAACCCAGACTAAGCAAACTTTTCCGATTATTAGTAGTGATGCTGGGGTAGTGTTAGAAGTTTATGATATACGTAGGTGGGGTAACTCTCTAGTCTTGGATGTTAATTTAAAAAATCAAGGAGACACAGCTGTAAGATTCTTATACAGTTTTTTGAATATTACAGATGAACAAGGAAGAGTACTTAGCGCCAGTACAGAGGATTTACCAGGAGAGCTCCCACCAAATGCTACAAGATATTATGGAAGAATTACAATCCCGGTTACTTTGTTAAATAATGCTAAAGAACTTTCCCTAGAACTTACAGATTATCCAGATCAAAAGTTAAATTTGAAAATACCTAAAATTCAAATAGATTAATTTGATTTTTAATTTTGCTGTAATATCGTCTCATTAATTAGCCATAATAAAAATGGTTTTTTCTTTTAAATTGCTCTCTATAGAAGCAGGAAGTAAACATTAAAATGTCACTATTTGTGACATTTTATATCATTTGTATGGAGCAGATACCAGGCTTAGATCTACTGTCGCGACTTTTGTTAGTATTTTTACTAATTACTATTAATGCATTTTTTGTGCTGGCAGAATTCTCTATTGTTTCTGTGCGAAGGTCACGCATTAACCAATTAGTAGATGCAGGTGATGTCCAAGCAAAAATTGTTCAGCAACTTCAACAACGTATAGAACGACTTCTCTCAACAACTCAATTAGGTATTACTTTATCTAGTTTTGCTTTAGGTTGGATCAGTGAAGGAACTATGGCAGTAATTGTTAGAGAAGCTATAGTAGAGTTACCAATACCTATCCATATTCGTCAAGCGATCGCTCACTCCGTAGCTATTCCTATTGTTACCTTTTTTATTTTAGCTTACCTGCAAATAGTACTAGGAGAATTATTCCCAAAGTCAGTAGCACTAATCTATTCAGAACAGTTATCCAGATTATTAGGGCCCCTGAGTATAGTTATCTCTCGTTTTTTTAATCCATTTATTTGGGCTTTAAATCAATCTACTCGTTGGTTATTAAAACTTGTGGGAATTAGATATACTGGTAGTGCCTGGAAAGCGCCTGTTACTCCAGAAGAATTGCAATTAATTATCTCTACCTCTAGTGAATCAACAGGTTTAGAAGCAGAAGAACGACAACTACTTAATAATGTATTTGAACTTGGGGAAGTATTAGCTGTAGAAATTATGGTTCCACGGACAAATATAGATACTATTTATAGTACAGCTACTTTTCAAGATTTGTTAGATGAAATTAAGGTATCTGGTCATTCCAGATATCCTGTAGTTGGTGAATCAATAGATGATATTCAGGGTATTATTGACTTTAAAGAACTACTAAAACCTTTAGGACAAGGATTATTATCCCCACAAACTTCTATTTTTGCTTGGGTTCGCCCTGCAAGATTTGTTTCTGAACAAACTTATCTGAATGAATTACTATCATTGATGCAACGAATGCGTCAAATTCGAAACTGTCCTCAGCATTCAGAAATGGTAATAGTAGTAGATGAGTTTGGTGGAACTTCTGGATTAATTACACGAGAGGACTTGATTTCTGAAATTATTAGTGGTGATAGTCATGAAGTAACAGATACTGAAGAATTTGCCTTACAAATGTTAGATGATAATACATTTATTGTACAGGCACAGTTAAGTGTTGAAGAAGTAAATAAATTATTAAATTTAGATTTACCAATAACTGAAGATTATCATACTGTGGGAGGTTTTTTGATTTATCAATTGCAAAAAATTCCTACTCAAGGAGAGAAGTTGCGCTACAAAAATCTTGAATTTACAGTTATCTCTGCTGAAGGTCAGCGTCTAGATCAAATCAGTGTTTGTCAATTAAAAGATTTAGAATCCGAGCAAACTTTCAATCTGGTTTCAGAAGATCAACCAGGAGAAAAAGGAAATCTCATTTCATCAGATGAACTAATTAATAATTTCTCTTCTCAACTAGACATTGATAGTTATGATATTAATTAAACCAGCTTTGTTGTTATGTGCATTACTAAGTTGACATCCTACCCGTCCTAAAGGCACGGGATTCGTAACGAGCCCTAGCTCCTTAGGAGGTTGAGGTTTCACAGGCAAAGGAATTTTAAACTAACGACAGTATAACATATTTATTGAAAAAAATAAACTAAAAAATCCCTCTAGAAGGGTGACGTTTTAAACCCAATTTTTTGGTAATTAGGGCTTGCTTATAAATATCAAAGCATTGATAGATAAAGCCTAAATTTTGCACTACACAATGTAGGGCAAAGCATAAGTCAAAAGTAAGGAGAAAATTATAGTAGTCAATAGTATTAAACGATTTAGCAAGTATTTATACTGAAGACCTTCCTAAGAATTTGACTTTTGAATAAGTAAAAACCGGGTTGCTGAGTTTGCTTGGGGTAGATCCTGGTAATATTATTTTATCTAGCTTGCTTTATGATGTTCAACTTCGATAGTTGTATGAACGTTTCCTCGTGGGAAAAAATCACCTTTGATTTTTACTTCTAAAGGGTCGCAAACTCCTACAAAGTCATCTAAAATTTGATTAACTGATTCTTCATGGGAAATGTAGAGATCGCGATAACTGTTGATATACAACTTTATAGCTTTTAACTCTACTACTCGTTCATTGGGAATATATTTAATATGAATTGTAGCAAAATCTGGATAACCAGAAAAAGGACATTTACAGGTAAATTCTGGTAAGCTAATATTGATTTCATAACGTCGTCCTATACGGGGATTTGGAAAAGTAATTAACTCTCCCTCCAATATATTCCGCTCTCCATATTTAAGTTCTTGCATATTTGAGTCTTGAGATAGTTAATTGTTAGTTTTATGACACTCCCCGCCCTAAAGGGTTGAGAGTTTCCAGCCTGAAGTTTTGTCTTCTATAATAAGAGAGTTTTTCTTAAAGCTACGATATTAATTTAGTACATTAAGTCAGTTAGAGCAAATATGTGTTTAAGAAAAGGTAGGCATGACGTTTCAGGCTTAAAAATAGACAAGGTCAGTGTAACTAAATGGAGGAGAATGATTTTAACAGAAGTAAAGTTTAAAAGTAATAGAAGACTCAGCAAAAGAAGTGGTTAGAAAGATGGACAAACAAATTTGAGAATCTGACCATATCCACTTTTTGATCGAGCATCCCCCCAAATTGGGAATATCTTTAAATCGTCAATACTATTAAAGGAGTTTCGAGTAGAATGTATGGTAAAGCTGGGTTTTCGAACACCTTATGGAAAAGGTTATTGTGCAGTCCTAGCTACTTTGTTTCTTCTGCGGGTGGAGCTTCTTTAGAAGTACTTAAAAAATATATACAAAACCAAGAAAATCAGTGTAGAAGGACGGGATTTTAGACCCAATTTTTTTGATAAACATTAATCAAACAAAATTAAACTATTTGGACATTAAAGTTTATCTCAGTGCATTGAATTTTTTATTGTAGCTTGATAAATTTATGTTTTATTGGTATAATTAAGGCTTATATCCAAGGCTTTTAGCAATGGATTAGAGGGTGCTACTTTGACAGTAGTCTTATGCTGGCCTCAATGTCCATTTTTTGTCTCAGATTGCCCACCCGCGACTAATATATTTCTTGTGAACTAAAAAGCATGATAACATGACCTGTGGAAAAAAATAAACTAAAAAGTCGCTCGCTTATGGCCGAGGCTTTAAACCCAATTTTTCGGTAAAATAATGCCAAATCTTAGCACATCTAGTCAAATTAAACCTAATTCAGAAAATAACTATTCCCCATCTGTACCTATTTCTGTATATAGAGAAGCTAGCGCTGAACTACAAGCCACTCAAATGAAGCTAGAATCCCTTAAAGTTCATAATGAACAGTTAATCCAAGAGAATCAAAAACTTAGAAAAGAAATCGAAAAAGTTATTAACTCTGCAATACAGTTACAAGAAGCTTTGAATACTGCCCAGTCATTCATCCAGTTAGTCGAACCACAAAAACCTTCTTTTCCTGACTCTCATTCCAGGATTAATACTGTTAGTTCTAATTATTTAAGTTCTGATTTTCAAATAGATTCCCCTGAAATATTACATCCTTCGCCTTCTTTACCATTTACAGAACCTAGAGGAAAAGAGCCAACTTTTCCAGAACATTTATTTACAGAAGAACCAGACAAAAGTCGCTACAGTAGATTTACCAATAGTACGCAAGTATCTAACTTGAAGGGAATATCCTTAGTAGTTGCTTTTTGTTTAATTGTAATTACTGCATTTTTTGTTGGCTATCTAGTAATGCGACCAAAATTAACTTCCCCGGCGGGAAGTCCAGCGCTCTTCCGAGGGAGAACGTCAAGATGAAAGCAGGTAGTTATGTGCATAGTTCGTATAGTTTTCCAAGAACTTTGCACTGTCTAGTAATGAAAACGTCCTGCTCTTCTAGCTAAAATTAATATGTGCCAAACTTTGAGCATGATGATTTGTTGTAGCAGTCTCTTGGACTTCCATCCCTGGATCAAAACCTCGCTTTATCTCTATTAATTTTATTTGTTTAGCTTGCAGAGACATTTGTAGAATCTTTATAGCTTTGTGTGGATTACCATGACCACAAAAGAATAAGTCAGCCGCAAAGTAACCTAACTCAGGCCATGTGTGGATAGCAATATGAGATTCTGCTAGTGTTGCTGTTGCCGTCACTCCATGAGGACTAAACTGATGAACACATAAATCTATAAGAGTTGCTTCTCCTACAGAAATTGCATCCATTAAAGACTGGCGTATATGTTCAGTGTCGTTGAGCAGTTCCGCAGGAGAATGCCAAGCATCAACGACTAGATGGGTTCCCAATTGTTTCATTCTATGCTGTTATACCTCCACCTGATAAGATATCCAAAAAATCATTGTATCACAAAATTTTCCAATTTATAAAATACAGGAACTATCACTCATGAGTTTTTCTAGTGGGAATTATGTATTTTTTAGTATTTTGCCTAAATAATCACATCCTGATGCCACTGTTTAAAATAGAATTATAAACATATTTTAACTGACGTAAAACATCAAATCATAAAGTATTTATAGAGGTAAAGGGCTGTTCACCTCTACAAATTTTGGTTATACGTAAGTCCTGATTAAATAAAAATTTTCAACGCATACCATAAAAAAAATTATGGGAAAAAGCTAATGCACTAAATTTAGTTATTTCAGTCTAGTCGTTAGCCCTAAAAATTACTCTTATTCTATTTGTGAGTTGAGCCATTAGGCATAATGGCTTCTTTTAAACAAACATCCTGAAGATTAGAAAGATGTAAACTAGACCCAATTAAGTTAGCATTACACAAACAGGCTTCTTTTAAGTTGGCGCCTGTGAAAGATACGAATAACAAACCAGCGCCATAAAGATTAGCTTTTTGTAAGTTAGTGCCCCGCAAGTCAGCTTCCAATAAATTTGCTCTTGAAAGGTTAACAGCTTTTAAATTAGCACCTCGTAAGTTAGCCTTGCTTAAGTCAGCAGCTTGTAAATCTGCTTGTTGAAG
>JAKQYG010000223.1 GCA_023356515.1 Trichodesmium sp. MAG_R04
CGTAAAATGATGCCTGCGGGATTCATGATTTTAACTGGTATTGTTGCTGTAGGAGTTATGGTTTATGAAATTAGTATAAAAAATTCAGCCACAACTTAGTCGATCAAATCTGACTTTAGTGAAAGGTTATCAGGACTTAAGCAGAAACCCGGTTGATCTAAAAAATTCGTTGGTTTGAACAACAATAATTAGGTTTATAAAGCTGTTTCTTTGGTTAGTTTGCGTAAGTCCTGTGACTATTTCTGCCAAAGTTTAATACTTTTGTCCTTGCTACCACTAGCAATACTATTACCATCAGGACTAAAAGAGACGGTATAAACTTCATTTGTATGTCCCGTTAAAGTCTTTAACAATTCTCCTGTTTCTAAATCCCATATCTTAATAGTATTATCCTTACTGCCACTAGCAATATAGCGACCATCTGGACTAATATCAACAGATATAACTTCAGCAATATGACCAGAGAGAGTTTTGATTAACTTTCCTGTTTTTAAATCCCAAATTTTAATTGTAGTGTCATAACTACCACTAACTATCTTTTCCCCATCTGGAGTAATTTTAACAGACCTAATAGGTCCTTTATGCCCAGTTAATGTATTAATTAATTCTCCCGTATCTAAATCTTCAATTTTGATAGTTTGGTCTGCACTACCACTAACCAATTTTTTACCATCAGAGCTAATATCAATAGAATAAACTATATCTGAGTGATCGGGGAAACTAAAAATTAAGAAACCCGTTTTTAAATCCCAAACTTTAACTGTTCTATCTCCACTAGAACTAGCAACTATTTTATTATTAGGACTTATAACAACTGACCAAATGGGTGCTCGATGTTCAAAAATCCGAAATGGTTCTCCTGTTGCAAAATTCCAGATAATTACCCTCCAATCATAAGTACCTGCAACTAATTGAGTAGCATTCTTATTAAAAGCAACTGACCAAATTGGAGAATCATCAGCAGGAAATGTGTTGATAACTCTTCCTGTAGGTATTTCTAAAATTTTTACTGTTGTCTCTCTACTACCGGCAACTAGCATTTTTCCATCTGGACTAAATACAACAGTACCAACAGCAGCTAAATATCTCGATAAATCTTGTACTTGATAATTCTGCCAATTTTTACCTTGTTTACATTTTTCTAAAATCTCCTGAGCTTCAGCAAAAATACTAGATTTTTTACTAATTAGAGTTTTTTTACTGATGCAATTTTCATAATTTCGCTCTGCATATAAGTTTCTCAGTGAATTTAATTTTGCTACTTCTTCCTGTTCTTTTTTGATTATTCTCTCTTGCTGCATTTGATTATAATTTTGAAATTTAATATATCTATAAATAGCAAATATTACTGCAATTATAATAGTGACAACTCCTACAATTAACCACCAGTTAATAAAGAATTTTTGATAGTTATTGATCAACATTTTTTTTAATTTTATCAGTATAGATTTAGGAATTACTCTGTATTCTATTAATTCTATATCTTCCTGAGTTAGTCCTAATATTTGCTGTAAACGTTTTAACTCTTGACGAGTTTTATTACTAAAGGGGTATTGTTGTTTAATAGCATCTTGTAATGTTTTTTCATATTTTTCTCCTTTATCCCTATATTTACGGTAAGGATTTAATACCTCATCCTCAATTATTTCCTTTTCTTCTGGTGAGAGTTCTAAACTTTCTTGTAGTTCATCTAAAATTATTCTCCCCACAATAGAAATATCTCCTCGATCACTAGCTCGATTAATAACCTCTTCCCGATAAATCACCCTTTTACTTGAGTTACTACTAATATTTTGTAAATCCGCTATAACTTCTGCTGCTGACTGATAACGTTCGCTATAATTATAGCGCACCATTTTATCTAAAATATTTGCTATATCTGTAGAACAAATTGCTAGATGTCGCCAAAATATTTCTTTTTTGTTACCATTTTTATTATCTTTTAATTTAGATAATTCACTACCAGGTAATCCTGTAATGGCCTGAATTCCAATCATTCCTAATGCATAAATATCACTATTTAATTGTGGGTTGTATTCAAATTGTTCAATTGGCATATATTCCATTGTACCAATCCTTGCCGTCGGATTTGTTTGAGTTATATTAATTTCTTTAATAGCTCCAAAATCAATTAGAACCAACTTATTATCTGATTTTCTTCTAATTATATTAGCAGGTTTAATGTCTCGATGAATTACATTATTTTCATGTACAAATACTAAAATTTCTAATACTTCTATAAGAATTTTAATTGTTTGGGTTTCAGGTAAAGCTTTACCTGGCATTATTTCACTATCTAAAGATTGACCAGGAATAAAAGATTGAACTAAATAAAATTCTTGATTTTCTTCAAAGTAAGCAAGGAGTTGAGGAATTTGATTGTTTTCAGATAGCTTTTCTAGTGTTTGTGCTTCTTGTTTAAATCTACGGCGAATGATTTCCAGAAATCTTTGATTATAAGTATTTGGTCGTAAATGCTTAATAAAACATTGTGGTTTTCCAGGACGATGAATATCTTGGGCTAGATAATTATGGCCAAATTCTCCTGATTCAATAATTTTAATAATTTTATAGCGCCCATCTAAAATATTTTTAATCATTGTCATCTCCATAATTTGTATCGAAAATCTTTATGAATTGGTAAACAAATTTTGTTATTCCTATATAGATATAGAGTTATACCGTCCTTAATAAGAACAAGAAGATTTTTTATGATGCGCCCGTTCCTTAAGTTATAAATCTAACATGAGCCGGAACCTTAAAATATGAGCCATTTTCCTATTTATTTATCAGTTATCCTAGACTATAGCAATCTTATTTGATTTGTAATATTTTTCTGGTAGTTAGTAGTTATAGCAATCGCCACAATTGTGAGGACACCTTCTTGTTGCCAGTTGACTGTTTCCTTTTGCCTTTAAATCAAAATACGATCTCCTAACCGATATGTCCGTTGCTATAGCAGTCAGCAGTCAATAGCCAGTAGTCAGAGTTTTCAAGGTTTTCAGCTCCAATTAACTATTAGAAAAATTATTACAACCAATTTAAATTTAGGACTGCTATGTAAACTTGCTGTAAGAGCCTTTATCAGGATAAATAGAATTTTCTGTATAAATTTTAACATTATTGATTCTAATTTCCAGAGATAATATTAGCATATATGCATCTAAAACAATCTAAAAGCTACGATAATTCACGGGAGATTGTTTTAAAACTACATTATTTTAATTAAGACTTTTTTATACTCATAGAACTTATGTAGAAATTAAATTTATCTAAGAAATTGGGTGGTTTTAACAATAATAATCAGGGCAATAAACCTGCTTTCTTGGTTGTTTTACGTAAATTATGGCTGATTTAAAATAATAACATCTAATTATTAAATCTTTGTAATTTATTCGGAAACATATCATCAAAAATGTTAACGTTAAAAACGTAAGATTAATGAGACTTTTTATATTTTTGGACTTTGAAATTTTATAACACCCCATTGACTATTGCTAGGATTAGTACACGAAATAGCTAGATTAATTAGGACTTATGCATGAACGCTATTGTTTGGGTGTGTTTTGCTTCGCGACGTGAAAATCCCTAGGGTAACGGACCAAGACTCTATATATGGTACCTTGGCGTAAATCTTGATTAATATCAAGAATTTAAGTATTACCACTATGGTGTATTTTTATGATTATTTTAGCGAGTCATGCTAGAATTAGAAGTTTTGTGTAAGTCTTGAATACATACAGCAGATTTCGGGCAAATGATGTACAAGGTCAATGGTGAAAATCATGTAGTGCAGGTATCTTCCCCCAGTGGCTAGACCTCATAACAATGGAAAGCGCTGTATATTGTTACATAATTTATAGTTTGATTTTTTGGGAATCCTAAAGAAATGAAAAAGAAAATAGTTGTCATTGGTAACGGTATGGTCGGTTACAAATTTTGTGAACGACTTACGGACAAAGATACTGAAGGTCAGTATCAGATAATCACTTTCTGCGAAGAACCCCGTCCCGCATATAACCGCGTAAATCTCTCAGCATATTTTGACGGTAAAACTGCAGAAGACCTTTCAATGGCCAGCAGAGAATGGTATGAAGAAAGAGGAATTGAACTCCACATCGGAGATAAAGTGGCAAAAGTAGACAGAGATAAAAAGATTGTTATTTCTTCTAAAGGCTTAGAAATTCAGTATGACAAAGTTATTTTTGCTACAGGTTCATCAGCTTTCGTGCCACCGGTTCCTGGTGTAGATAAAGAAGGGGTTTTTGTTTACAGAACTATCGAAGACCTTGAAAAAATCACTGAGTATGGCAAGAAAAGTAAATCATGTGCTGTCATCGGTGGTGGTCTTCTTGGACTTGAGGCTGCTAAAGCAGCTCAGGACCTTGGTCTTAAAACTCACTGTGTAGAATTTGCTCCCAGACTTATGCCAAGACAGCTCGATGATGCTGGTGGTTTGATGCTTAAAGACATCATCGAATCTAGAGGTATTAATGTTTATCTCAGCAAGAATACTAAGAAGATAGCCGGTAACGGTAAAGTTACTGCAATGGAATTTTCTGATGAGACAACACTTGAAGTGGATATGATCATCGTTTCCGCTGGTATTCGCCCAAGGGATGAAGTTGCTAGACAGTGTGGCCTAACACTTGGCCCCCGCGGTGGTATCCTTGTAAATGAAAAGTTGCAGACAAGTGACCCGGATATATATGCCATCGGTGAATGTGCACTATATGAAAATATGATTTATGGACTGGTTGCTCCAGGTTATCAGATGGCAGATACTTTAGCAGAGGAGCTTCTTGGGCGTGACGCATCTTTTAATGGTGCTGACATGTCTACAAAACTTAAATTAATTGGAACTGATGTGGCTAGCTTTGGGAATATTGAACCTCAAGTTCCATCTAAAGAACTTGTGATTAATGACCCACACGGAGGCATTTATAAGAAATTAATCATTACTGAAGATGGTAAGACTCTCCTGGGAGGTATTCTCGTTGGTGACGCGGATGGGTATGGTAATCTTTTGCAGTTGTACCAAAATAAAATGGTGCTCCCAGAGGATCCTATGCAGCTTATTCTGCCAACATCTGATGATAGTGCTGCCAGTGGTGTTGGGGTTAGCGACCTACCGGGTACAGCTCAAATTTGTTCATGTGAAGGAGTGACAAAAGCAGATATCTGTGCCGCAATTGATAATGGTGCCTGTTCTATTTCCGAAATTAAGAAAATTACTAAGGCTAGCACTGGTTGTGGTGGATGTATGCCATTGGTTACAAGGCTTTTTAAGGCTAAGATGAAAGAAGCTGGTGTTCAGATCAGTAATGCCCTTTGTGAACATTTTGATATGACTCGGCAGGAAATGTACCAGATCGTGAGAGTAACTGGTATTAAAACTTTTGAAGAACTTATCGAGAAACATGGTAAAGGTTCAGGTTGTGAAATCTGTAAGCCTGCTGCGGCATCAATTTTTGCTTCAACATGGAATTTACCAGTTCTTGAACAACCGAGTATTAATGATACAAACGATGCCTACCTGGCAAATATTCAACGGGATGGTACTTACTCAGTTATTCCTCGTATACCAGGTGGTGAAATCACTCCTGATAAATTGATCGTTATCGGTGAAGTTGCTAAAAAGTACGGCCTTTACATGAAATTGACGGGTGGTCAACGTATTGATATGTTCGGCGCTAAACTTCATGAACTTCCTGAAATCTGGAAGATTCTTATTGATGCAGGATTTGAATCTGGTCATGCTTATGCAAAATCTCTCAGAACTATTAAGTCTTGTGTTGGTTCTACTTGGTGTCGGTTCGGTGTAGGTGATTCTGTTAGTCTCGCTATACGTCTTGAACAGCGTTATCGCGGTATTCGTGCACCTCACAAAATTAAATCTGCTGTCAGTGGTTGTACCCGTGAATGCGCTGAAGCTCAAGGTAAAGATTTCGGTATTATTGCTACTGAACATGGCTGGAATTTATATGTCTGTGGTAATGGTGGTATGAAGCCTCGTCACGCTGACCTGCTGGCAGAAAATCTCGATGAAGAAACTTTGATTAAATATATTGACCGTTTCTTAATGTATTACATTAAAACTGCGGATAAACTTATGAGAACTTCTACCTGGATGGATCAACTTGAAGGTGGCATCGAGCACTTAAAAGAGGTGGTGATCAACGACTCACTTGGTATATGCAAGGAATTAGAGGCCCAAATGACTCATTTGGTTGATACTTATGAGTGTGAATGGAAGAATGCTATAAATGATCCAGAAAAGCTGAAACGATTTAAGCATTTTGTTAACTGTGACGATACAGATGAAACTATCGAGTTTGTTGACGAGCGTGGACAGATTCGTCCAGCGACTTATGATGAGAAAAAGCAATTGGTAGCAGTTCAATAAGGAAAGGCAGAAGGAATCAGAATTCTCTCCTGAAGGTTACTTTCTGCCTTCTGCGTTTGTGTCTCTTGCTTTATTAGCCATCTCGCTCTGTTCCGTAGAGCAGTGTCGGGAGTATGACAATATTTTTAAGGATTATTACATATGAGTGAATGGATTCGAATTGGTGAAACTGAAGATTTTTGTAAAGATTTAGGCGGATGCGTTAAAGTCGATGGAAAACAAATCGCAGTTTTTAACGTTAAAGATAAGTCAGAGTGGTATGCTGTTCAAAATATGTGCCCCCACGACAACAGAATGGTTCTTTCTAGAGGATTGGTCGGTGATTTTAGTGGTATTCCGAAAGTAGCATGCCCATTGCATAAACACAATTTTGATCTCACAACGGGCAAACATGTAAGTGAAGGTGAAATTAATGACCTGATAACTTATCCGGTAAAGGTTCAGGAAGGTACTGTCTACTTACAGATGCTGTAATATTATCTCCGTGAAGTATCTAAAACAGGGCCTCAATATGCTTTAAGGCATTTATCATCAGCTTGGAAGCGTTGTTTTAGTAAAGTGTCGGGAGTACCTAAATTTAAGAAAAAAGGTAAAGACGATAGCTTCACTTTAGATGGTTCAATA
>JAKQYG010000224.1 GCA_023356515.1 Trichodesmium sp. MAG_R04
TGCTTTTGGTCACATGCATCATACATTGCGTCATACTGACAGGCAGTTGCGTAAGTGTTTTGATATGGATGCTTATGGGACTTTATATTTGAATGCAGCAAGTGTGCCACGGATTATTGATCGTGAAGGCCAAAAAAGACGGAATTTCTCAATTGTATCTATGGAAGCAGGTATTGTTTCTCAAGTTGCTTTAGTTTGGATAGACCAGAATTTGACGGTAATTTCTGAAAAAATTTTATATTATCGAGCAGAATCTGTTTTCGAGTCTGCAAAAGTACTATAATTAATAATTGATTGTCAGAATCTTACAAATGTCCCAGTTTTTTTGGTCAAAACTTTCAAATAACTTTTGGCCGTTTTTGACCTTATGACTTTTTATTTTTGACTGATTGAGGAGAGGTGGCAGAGTGGTCGAATGCGCTCGACTTGAAATCGAGTGAGGTGAAAGTCTCCGTGGGTTCGAATCCCACCCTCTCCGTTTTTTGTTATGACTTTGTTAAATTTGCCAAACCCTTTTCTTTGGGTAATATTAATTTTATTTAAAAATATTTTAGTTCCGGGAGATAGTCCTAAATAACTCAAGGGATGATAATTTTTTCCAGATTTCCGATAATGAATATTCTATTTTTGTTTAAAAATGAAATAAACTTTTTGAGGTGATTTGAGATTTTTCAACCAATGAGACAACTCAACACCAAGAAAATTCTCTATCTCCAACTAACTACTAGCGATTAATTGTTTTAATAAACGTAAAACTGCTCTAAGAAGATAAAAAAATAGGAGAAAATGTCAATAGAAGTTAGTAATATAGACCATTTAGGATTGGTAGCAGGAATTATTGACGAAGATTGGTATAGAAGAGAAAATTAATCAACTACTAGTTCACAGTTGATTTAATAACTAAAAAAAAATTTTAATTGACTTATATAGAACCCATTTTGTATCTTTTCTTGAAATGCAAAGTATTCATAAAAGCCGTTTTAAGTAGCTCAACAACTATAGGGGTTCAAGAGACCAAAAAATTACGAAAAATGGCTGCCAGAATCATCAAACCCAGATTGCTATTGGACTTGTAATTTATTCAATAGACCTCAAATGGGTTCTATAAGTTTTGTCAGTGGCCTTGAATTGAAGAAAAGATAAACCATTTTGTGGGAGTGCAGTTAAGTGATCGCTCAACTATACCCTCACTAATAATGATTATTATTGTCACTATTGATGGCAATTTTCTATAATTACTTTAATCCTTTACAGCAGTTTTCATGTCGGTAGACCACAGTAGGGACGTTGCATGCAACGTCCCTACAAGGTTTTGGTTATGGCGATGTAGTTCATCAATTTGAAAAGCGCTCTTAACCATTGTTAGCAATACTTTTGAGGTCATTGTCACTCCGTGAGGAATTACGGAGGAGATGGTAGTAAATATTGTTCCTTGACTTGTCTTGTCATGGTCAGCCCGAAATCCTAACTTTTTCAGCTTAAACCACCGAAAAGCTGGTACTTTTTCCGCTCCAAATCAAGATATTGCCTTTATATGTCAATGCTTTTATAATTAATCAGCAAGCCCTAATTAAAGCTTTAATTTTCTCTACTTCCTATTCCCTAATCACTGCTTTTTAAGGTCATTCGATATAATTTTACATTTTGAATTATTGTTTCTAGAAAGAAATTTGTTTCTAAATATTGATTGAGAGCTTTTCTATATTCAGGGCTAATATTATCTTTTTCCGCCAGTAAAATATAACTAGGATTTTTCGCCATAATATTATCTAATTCTTGCAGATCATCAGTAGGCAAAATCTGAGATATAGCTGTTAAATGGCTGGGAAAAGCATATTTTGTCGGAATTTTTGTCGGCACTAAATAATAAATTATTGGTTCATAATTAACCACATATATATAATCAGTTGATTTAATTCTCTGTCTCAAATATTTAGCAATCAAAGCTTCTCTGTCATCCCATGTATCTATTTTTTGAATGTATCGATAATAGATAAATTTCCAATTCTTATTTAACTTATTATAACCAGCTTGGGCAAAAGGATATATCAAAATTAAGAACAGAATTATGTTAGCTGAAAAAGAGCGGATAATTACATATAATTTTTGGTAATTCATTAAAGCAAGTGCTTGAGTTTTAACAATTGTTTTTTTCAGTTCACTTGCTTCTTTATCGTCATGCTTGTTTACCCAATTTTTTTGAGGCAAATAAGCCGATTTAATAATGATATATCCACTAATTAAACATAATGGAGGTAATAATTGTAAAAAGTAATGATTATAAAATCGCTTAGATAACAAAACTGCAAAAAAAGCACAGCTAAACCACAAAAATAAATAGATTAAATTTCGCTCCTGTTTGAACTTATTCCTGGCAAAGATAAAAAAATAAATTGGACTCCAGAATAAACATAGCCATAATAAAATATTTCCCAATATCTGTTTTCTTAACCTACTTAAAAGGTCTGAAAAAGAAAAATCTAGCATCATTATATATTTACTATTAGCAGTAATAGTTGCATAAATATATTCATCAAAATAGCCATAAAATTTATAAATAAATGCGATAATAATTGCGGGTAAAATTAAGCCTGCACCTAAAATTATATAAAACTTTAATGTGATCTGAAAATTTTTTATAAGCCCTTCTTTTTCTTTTTCCCTTATTCCTCCTTCCTTCCGATACAAACTTCCTAATAAAACTAATGCTAACGTATCCATAATCACCAAATATTTAATTTGCATCCCTATACCCAAAATTATACCTATCATAAATACTTTAATATTTGATAATTTACTATGCTGAAATAAAACTAAAAATCCTAAGGTAACAAAAGGAGCAAATAAAATTTCCGCATTAGCAGCAGCACCACCATTATGTAGAGAAAAAACAGCATATAAACCACCAGCTAATAATCCTATTTTCTCTCCTTGCTTTTCATCCATAGTTGCACCAATTCTATATAAAAAATAGCTGGTAAAAGTTGTGGCAAGAATAGATATAATTCTGATTGATACGATAGAATTATCAAACATTAGCATTGCCAAGGAAAACAATATAAAAATACCAGGCGGTTTGTTATCCCAAATTTCTGTATAGGGAAGATTACCATTTAATAAACTATCTGCTGCTAATATATAAATACTTTCATCTTTGTCTAGTACAGATACAAATAGGGTCCAAAATCTGAGAAACAACGATAATAGAAGAAACCCCATGAAAATTATTGATTTTCGATTGATATTTTTGGTCATTATGATAGACTACAATAAGTAAGCTTTTATGTATTTAAACGACTTATTTTTGTGTGCCTCGTTCGGAGAAAAAACCTTTCTAAATGATTAATTCCAAATTCTAGATTACTAATACACATTGTAAATGAGTACTAGGTTATGCTCAACTCTTATAATTTTATCCTCAATTATGCAATGTAAAAATATTTATTTGAGGAGAAAAATTTCTTAAAATTTTTGCGTTTATCAAGTTTATAATTATTCTTTATCTAATAATCATAAGGATTTTTAGGCTTAGGAATTGATTCTATTTCTGTAGGCAAAATTGTTAATTTACGCTTACCATTAAACTCCTCGGTCATCATTTCTCCTTTGACTTTAAACCAAGCATCTTGAGGATATTTACTCCTACTTTTGCTGGCTGGTAATTTAACTGGTAATCCCACCGGATAAGCATCAGCAGCACAACAAGTCAGAATAAATCTAGATATCCACAAATATTCCTCAGATAATCCCCTAGGATAAACTACAAAACCAGTTAATTCAACTTTTTGACCATTATAAGCATCTGGTTCTGGATAAACATTTAAAGTCCTGATCCATTCAATTAAAGATCGCTCTTCTGGTTTAGTCGCACTACGAAATTTTTTAGGTTGAATTCTAGTTACTGGCAAAGATTCTGTTAACCCTCTTTGTAAAACAGTTTGACTTGCAAAAACTTGAGGAGTAATCGTTAAAGCTAGTAAAGCAGATATTAACAGTAAAGCACTACTCCAACCAGGAGAAAAAAAGTTAATATGTTGATTTTCAATTATACGAACTTTCTCTTTAAACTGCCTAGAAAGCCTATATTTTTTATTGATATTTGATAACTCCAATAATTTCCATCCACCTAATATTGATAAACCAATTCCAGCAGCAACAGTTAAACCAAAATAACGGGGATGAATTAATGTATATAACTTACCTGTTAACCAATAATTTATCAACAAAAAACCCCAAATAAAAATTGCTCCGGCATCCAACCAAGATTCATATTGTTTAAATAGAGAAAATAATGATTTTGTCACTTTCATATAAAAAACTTATTTCTATCAACAACAAGCTCATACCAATTTCATAAACTTAGACTACATTGCTTATCTTAATAAGATTATATGACCATGATGTATAGACATACGTGAGGAGAGTGGTATAATTTAACTCAAATATAAGTTCACTCCCACAGCCATAATAAATGTTAACTGTGCTGCCAATATTATTAAATAAATTACAGCCCGCGAGCGAAAAAATGATAATAACAAACCAACAGCTTTAATATCAATCATCGGTCCAAAAACTAAAAAAGCTAACAGGGAACCACTGGTAAAAGTTGTAGCAAATGACAAAGCAAAAAAAGCATCTACAGTAGAACAAATGGAAACCACTGCTGCTAAAGTTAGCATGGCAATAATTGAACTAATTGAGCCTTGACCAAGATTAAGAATTAACTCTCGAGGAGCAGCAACTTGAATGATGGCAGCGATCGCACTCCCAACTACCAACACTCCTCCTAACTCTCGTAATTCCTGCACTATGCTATTTAACAAAGACAAAAATCTTTGTCTATCAGGTGCAAGAAAAAGAGATGTCAAATTCATATCTTTGTAAGGAGCTACTTGACCACTAACTCCTCGAGCTTGGCTATAACCAGTTGTCGCCATTGATCCTTGCATAAGTCCCATAGACTCTAGAGGTAAAGAGGTAGTAGATCGACCTAAAAAAAATGTTCCTGACTGTAGAAGGGGAGAAGTATCCAACTTTTGAGAAACTAGCTGTTGAGGTCTAGGCAATAAACGAGCAGTTGTAGATTGCAGAATTGGCCGTATATCCTTCTGAACACTAAATATCCAGCCAATAATTGTTGCTATAACTAGAGAACATAGTACCCGCAACACCACAATTTCTGGTTGGCCTCTAAACGCGGTCCAAGTTGCCCAGATAACTATGGGATTAATTGTTGGAGCTGCTAATAAAAATCCAATTACCACTGAGAGGGGAATACCTTGTATCAATAAACGCCTTGCAACTGGAACATTGCCACATTCGCAAACTGGAAATAAAAAACCAACTAAACTCCCTACAAATGCTCCTAAAAGGGGATTTCGGGGCAGATATGCAATTAATTTTCGTTCGTCAATGAACCACTGTAATATTCCCGAAAAAATAACCCCTAATAACAAAAATGGTATTGCTTCTACCAATAAGCTCAGAAAGAGGGTGAAAGAATTATTTAGCTGATTTGTTAGTGTTGATGCCATCTTTAAATTTACTTAATAACTTCCAAGAATTACGCAATACTGACATAGATGGTGTTGTGTTGTTAATTTTTTCAGATATTTACACCACAATATGCCTCTTGGCGTAAGTCCTGACCTTGATATTTCTGTTTGATGTCATACCAGTTTTATTGATTTAGGCTACACTATTTTTTTTTATTTATTGTAATACTATGAATGTATGATAATTGGAAGGATTTGGACAAAGGAACTTTTCATAAGGGCATTTAGTATGACTCAAGTATACAAAAAAATGTGAATAAACTTTGGCTATCCTTATTCGGCCAACACACTGAACAGTTCATAACAGAACTGACCGTAAACAGAGAATAGATTGTAGTTAACTTATTTATACTAAGTACCAGATTTAATTTCGTACAATAATAGCTTATAAATACAATGGCTAAAGATGTTGATATTTTATTTTTTAGTACGACGGCGACTAGCCGGAGAAACGACCTTGGATGAATTAGAGCTGCGAGAGTACTTACGTGCTTGTTTTTTAGCTTTGATTCGAGGGAGTAAACCAGATAAACCTTTAGTTTTAAAACGTCTATAAGCAGAACCACTCCAGTCACTTAGAGAATGGCTCATGGAACCAAGTTCTAGACCAACTAACAAAGCAATTACTTCTTGATAATTTTGGGAAAGCAATGGCCACAAACTTGTAATAAATCCTAAAATACTTAACTCTAAGCCCAGCAATTTATCTATAATTGAACTTAATACAACTAAAACTACTAACCAGTTCAATAAATATAGTAACCGCAATGCAGTACCAATTATTGGTCCATGAGATAAAAAGGAGCGATGATTAAGACTTCTTTGATAGGGTCGCCAAAGCCATTTAAACCAACCCCATCGTTGGAATTGCCGAGAGTTAATATCAAGATCTGGCCCAAACATTAGGCCACTAAATAAAAACCCTCCAGAAACAAATAATGTTAAGTGGGTACTATGAACTAGCCCAAAACTTAAGCCTGTTACGATGGGCAAACTCCACAAGGTTATTCGGTCATGGGTACGACCACTAGGCATGGCAGATTTATTGTAGGCCAACGGCCAACAAACATATACATGTAATTTATATTCATCAAACTTACCAGATAAAAGATTATTTTTTTTACTTGCATATTTAATAATATGTGTTAATATAATAAAAGTTGGGCGGTTAGCTCAGCGGTAGAGCGCCTGCCTTACAAGCAGGATGTCACTGGTTCAAATCCAGTACCGCCCATAAGAATCATCTTAGCTCCTTTAATAGTTTGAGTTATTGCTGCTTCATGAAACCTATACAAACCTAGACGGGCTTGCTGTTCAATTCCTGCTTCAAGCAAGGGAGACGGCACCTTCAAGTCCACAGGCGTTCACCGATAAGCTATCGATCGGCATTTTTTGTCCAATTTTCGAGATTGATTGGATTGACCCATTCAAGTCCCTGTCCATAACTTGTC
>JAKQYG010000225.1:0-3599 GCA_023356515.1 Trichodesmium sp. MAG_R04
CGTCTTTTTGTACTGCTATAGTAGTAACCACAGAAAATTGCTCGCATTTGTTTGACCTATTTCCTATTTTAATTTAACCTGATAAAAAAATGACTAATTAATATTAACAGGACTTACCCATCTAAACTTTTAGGCGATACCTGCATCTGCGTCTTATTTTCTGTGACAGCAATAATTTGCGCCCTAGTTTGACTCAAACTTATTACCGTACTACCTCCACAAGCCGTCCCAGGCACAACCACTGCATCAACTTGTTGTGCCCAGATACTATCAGGAAGTCGCAAACCTTCTTTCAATGTGACTAACTGTGGCGCACGACTCAAACCAACTAAAACACAAGGCAAAAATGTATAACCAATTTCTTCAGCAGCAGACCGGGGTGATAAATTAGGATCTAGAGGCAACGGTAACAAAGCAGGAGCATGAGCACAGGGAATTTGAAAATTTTTGACTATTAAATGACTAATAACCGCCTCCGCTCCTGCCAGGGGGTCAACTCCTTGACCATAACGATACTCTTGCAATGCTGTACTGCCTTCGTCATCCGGAAATCTAGCAACAACAGCGATCGCCTCCGCCTTTGCTTTATGAATTAGAGTTTCAGCTGCCCGTAGCAAACTATCAGGATTTGCTATTGTGCCCCAAGATGCCCCAGACTCAGACTCTAGTAATTGTACTTCTAATGGGGAGTCAGTCACAATGTAATCCGTAAGATTTATACCTAAAGTTGCTCTTGTCCCATCAGCAGCTTGTAAATGCCGCAGTTGTAACTCTGGCTCAATGGCTTGGTCAAGGATTAAACCAACTCGATTTTGATGTACTGGTTGCAATCCGTACCATCCCTGAGCAAATTTGTCAAGAGCATAGCCCTCTACATAGAGAGCATTAGGTAATGGCCAATAAAGCTGTGCCCCATTGAGAACATTAGGATGAGTTATTAGAATATCACAGGTTTGTGCAATAGCTCGTGCTACCGGCAAACCATCACCTGCATAACCCCCAATAGATGCACCGATACCAGTGGGAATAATTAAGACTACTGTATAAGGAGGTGATGTCATTTTATTTCTCAGTACTTACCATACGAAAAAAACTGTAGAAAATTGTAACAGCCTGTATTGATATTAGACTAAGCAATACAGGCTCTATCGCACAGCTCACTATTCCCTCAGCAGTAAATACCTCTGGGAATTTCTTGTCTTAAATTTGAAGGCTGCCATTGATATCGGCATTAATGACTATACCAGTTGCACTCCCGAATAAACCACCCAAGCATAAATTAAAGTTAAGAATTCAAAGTAATTTCTATTACAGCTTCTACATAAGCTTTTTGCTTTTCTGTATCTACCTTTGTCACTGCCCAACGTAGAGGAGCCCCCCGTTTATCTAACTCTTTTTCAATTTCTTGATTCAGTTTTGCTGGTGATTCTTGCAAGTCAATTTCAGCATTAATAAAATGAGTAGTCATGACAATTATATAATTAATTAATTAATATTTCCTAACATCAAACTTACAGCTATAAAATACATAGCATACTTAAACTTATTAACCAAAATAAAAGAAGAAAATTTTTAGCCTAACAAAGACAATGAGTAAGAAATAATCAAATTTATAGATATTAATTATTTCTTCATTTAATTAGCTTTCAGGGCTTTTCTCATCTGTATATCCCTGTTATAATCCTTATCATTCCTTCCTTATTCAAAGTTATTTATGGAGAACCAAACTGACGCTGATAAACCTCATCTTCCTTACCAGTTTCTATATTTAAATTAGATCGAGGATAGGCAACACATAATAATACATAACCTTCACTTTGAAGTTCTGGACTCACTCCCATACCATCAGCCTGGTCTACAGTACCCTCTCCAATAATTTGAGCTGCACAAGTAGTACAAACCCCCGCATTGCATGAATTAGGTAAATCCAGTTTAGCCTTCTCAGCAACCTCTAAAATTTTTTGATCCTCTGGCACTTCTATAGTGTGAGTTTCTCCTTCGTGGTTAATTTTAACAGTATAAGTCTTAAGCATATTGTATTAGTTTATTTAATTCCTCAACTGAATTTAGATTCCCTTTATTTATGAAGTATTATGCATACCAACCTCTTTTATAGATTGAAAACAACCCTAATGATCAGAAATGAAACAAAATTTTACAATCTATCTACTTGCAAAAAATTATTATTAATTAATATCATGTTTACTAAAATGTTTAATAGATATCTACAGAAAAGAGAGAGTAGTTAGGAACATTTCATACAACATCCATAAATAATAAGAAATAGGAAGAAATAATTGATTTCAATTTTTATTATTGCAGATGACAATAATTACTGATCAATTTTTATTGTTATGGAAAATTGGAAAAAACAAAAAAATATTAGAGCAAAGTTGTGACTGGGTGAGAAACTTTTTTCAACATAATATGTCGAGGAAAGCGATCATCATCTTTGTGATATAAAATTTTGTCAATGCCATCCCCAGTCAAATGATGAAAAAAAATATGACTTCTGAACACTTGTGCGTAAGTACTGATAGAAATAGAAATAGTTTAAGGATGACTATTGCCATTACCATTTTTGAACAAAACCTTTTCCGCTAACTTATCTGGCATTTCTTGTAAATGATCAAACTGCCAATTAAACGAACCCACCCCCATTGTTTGCGATCGCAACTCTACAATTAAATCTTGCATTTCTGAAAAAGCCAAATAAGCAGAAGTCTCATCCCACCCTTGCCAGTCAGTCATACCTTCATAACCCAATATCTGACCACGACGGATACTAATTAACTGCAAAACTTTCGACGTAAACTCATTAGGAGCAAAAATTTTCACTAAAGCAATAGGTTCTAACAAGACTGGTTGGCAGTCATTCATTCCCCGCTGCATTGCCACCCGTGCAGCTTGTTTGAATGCTTGCTCCGAACTATCAACAGAATGATACGACCCATTGGTCAACGTCACCGCTATATCAACCACCGGAAAACCTAAGGGACCCTTTTGGAGATATTCCCGCACCCCTGTTTCCACACCAGGAACATATTGCTTTGGCACCACTCCACCAACAATAGTTTCACTAAAATTAAAACCTGACCCCCTTGGCAAAGGTTGAATATCTACAGGACTTACGCAGTACAGCTATATATGGTGCAAAAAGTTGTCATTTTCAAGATATTGCCACTACAATTAGTGCCGTTGCGTAAGTCCTGATCTAAATACACATCCCCAAACTGCCCATGACCACCACTTTGATGTTTATAGCGACCATGAGAAGTAGTCTTTTGCCGAATAGTTTCTTTATAGGGAACTTGGGGTAAGTGAGTTTTCATCGAAACATTATATTTCCGCTCTAAACGATCTAAACTTACCTGTAGATGAATTTCTCCTTGACCCCAAAAGATCACTTCATGAGTATCCCCATGTTGCTCCCATAATAATGCAGGATCTTCCTCCAGCAACTTTGTTAAAGCGCTGCTCATTTTTACTTCATCTTTACGGTTTTCCGGAGCGATCGCCATAGCAAAAACAGGAGGCAATACTGCTGGCTTTGGCAACTGAGTTTTTTCACCTGCCTCTGTAGTCAAAGTATCACCTGT
>JAKQYG010000225.1:3699-6979 GCA_023356515.1 Trichodesmium sp. MAG_R04
AAAATTAGCTAACTCCTCTAGCATTTCTTCTCTGGCAGCATGTTCTTCTGCTTTCAAAGATTCAGGAATTGCTACAGGGTCTGACGGCGCCCCTGGATGGTAATGATAAGCTTGTTCAGTTACCAAGTCAATGAACCCAATGAGTTCATTATTTTTGGCAATGGGGTATTGATGGGGGACAATGGGTCGGTTGGAAACAGTTTTGAGTGCTTCTAATACTTCACCAAAGTTAGATTTACAATTAGTTTCATCCGTACATACCCGATCCATCTTGTTGATAAAAACTATATGAGGAATTTCCCAGTCATCAAGAAATTTTAATAGAGGGGCAAGGGTGAGAATACGTGCTGGGTTTGGTTCACATACGACTATTGCTGCCCCTGCTCCAATAAGCGCATTATTGGTTTCTTGAGCAAATTCTATAGAACCAGGGCAGTCTAGAAAAGTAAAATAAATGCCCCTGTATTTAGTACTAGCGGCATTTATTTCTACTGTCATAGAGCGATCGCGAGCTTCTGTACTAGCATCTCCAATAGTATTACCATCTTTGACACTCCCTTTGCGGGATATTGCTCCTGTGGTTGATAAAAAACTTTCTAGTAATGTTGTCTTTCCACTTAAATAGGGACCTACTATGGCAATATTCCTGAAATTTGAAGCGACTTTTTCTGACATAATTATTCTCCTCACAATGCTTTATAATTCAGCATTGATGATTAACAAAATAGCTATAGCCTTTTTTGTTTGTTATATTCAGACTTTATCTATCTTTTATACTCTCAAGCTATAATCTTAGAGGTTAACCTATTTTTGCTGCTATTAAAAAAAAAATTCATTATATCTTAAATTTTAGTTTAAATTCAATAAAGTTTAATAAACTAACATCAAATATATTTAATTTTTGTTACTAAACTTTCCCTTAAATGTATCAGGACCTACACAAAATATGAAAATACATCTGCCAGACGGCCATTAACCCCTACTAGATATAGTGGTTCTGCGTAAGTTCCCTGTATATTAAGAGTATATATAAAAATTAGACTGATTACTTATAGACATTAAATATTAAGAGTTAACAAAACAAGGATTATATTGAATCCCTATTGTTGATGCATTGCAAGGCTATTTTAGCCTATCAGGAAGCCTTCAGAAATAAGCAAAAGCTACTCTAACCTTTATATTTTTTTTATATTTTTATTTTATGACTAACCTTCATGGGTAGATTGATAACAAGTGTATAATTCTTAATTATCAGATAGAATTGCTATATGAGTCAAGACATAATTATATTATGGTATCGTAACGACCTACGGATCCATGACCATCAACCACTATATAAAGCACTAAAAGTTAACGCTCAAATTATTCCCATTTATTGCTTAGATCCAAGGCAATTTAGTCAAACAAATTTCGGCTTTCCTAAAACAGGTGTATTCAGAGCAAAGTTTTTACTAGAAAGTATTATTGACCTGCGTAAAAATCTACAAAAATTAGGTAGTAATTTAGTTATTTTTCAAGATAAACCAGAAATAGCAATTCCTAGAGTAGCTCAAAAAATATCCGCTACATCAGTATTTTTTCATCATGAAGTTACTACCGAAGAAGTCAAAGTAGAAAGGCTTGTTTATCAAGCACTAAAAAAAATTGGGGTGAAGTTAAAATCATTTTGGGGTCATACGCTTTACCATCCAGATGATTTACCTTTTGAAATTCAAAAATTACCAGAATTATTTACCAATTTTCGCAAAGATGTAGAGAATAATTCTACCGTAAATCCTACATTTTCAATCCCTAAAAAATTACCATCTTTACCCAAAATTGATATAGGAATATTACCTAAATTATCTGATTTAAATCTAGAAATATCAGCACCATATACACCTGGGGTTTTAGAATTTAAAGGTGGAGAAACCGCCGGTCTGGAAAGAGTAAAAAACTACTTTTGGGATAAAGATTGTTTAAAAGTTTATAAGGAAACAAGAAATGGAATGCTAGGGGCAAATTATTCTTCTAAATTTTCCCCTTGGTTAGCATTAGGATGTTTGTCACCTCGTTACATTTATGAACAAGTTAAAGAATATGAATATCAAAGAAGCAAAAATCAATCAACCTATTGGTTGCTATTTGAGTTACTGTGGCGAGATTACTTCCGATTTATTTGTCAAAAACATGGGAACAAAGTATTTCATAAATCTGGTTTACAAGGTATAGCTATTCCTTGGCAAGAAGATTGGGAAAATTTTCAAAAGTGGCAATTAGGTCAAACAGGATTTCCTCTAATAGATGCCAATATGCGCGAACTTTTAACTACTGGTTTTATGTCAAATCGTGGTAGACAAAATGTGGCTAGTTTTCTAACTAAAAATTTAGGAATTAATTGGCAAATGGGAGCTGAATGGTTTGAGTCTTTACTCATAGATTATGATGTTTGTAGTAATTGGGGAAATTGGAATTACACTGCTGGAGTCGGAAATGATGGGCGAGGTTTTCGCTATTTTAATATTCCTAAACAGGCAAAAGATTACGACCCAGAAGGAAAATATGTTAAATATTGGCTGCCAGAATTAAGAAAAGTCCCTGCTGCTAAAGTACATGAACCTTGGAAATTATTACCTGTTGAACAAAATAGATTTAGTGTTAAAATAGGAGTAGATTATCCACAACCAATCCTTAATTTATGGCAGTCGGTTAAGAAAAATGAAAAAATTTATAATTCAGCATTACAAATGACAGCAGGAAAAAGGAAAGCAAGAAGCAAACTTTGAACATGGATGCACAGATAATTGGTAATCACATAGATAGGGAAAGGTTTTTACCTCTAAAAGATATAAATCCTTTATTACCAACGGTTTTGGCTATTTTTAAGCCATTTACGTAATTTCCTTGTCTAGACTGGCTTTAAAGCAATTTTTCCGCAAAAAAAAATGTCTAAGTACCAATAACCGTTCTGTCTTCTATCTCCAGCATAAATGCCTAGACTCTTTTAATAAACCTCTTAAATACATTTAGTCTTTTGTCTATGCCTAAAGTGAATTGATATCTGGTCATAAAAAAAAATCATAGGAGCTTGACACTCTCTGAAGCGTCTGCTATATTTAAAATATAAAAGTTAATAAAGATTTCTATTACCACCCCAAGAATTTTGTAATAAGCATATTTCTTAACACTAAAGATAAATAAAAGCTAATGTTTATCTGTTGCAATTTCTACTTTTATTTTTGGTATCGAGAGGTTAACTTAGAGGTTCATAGCAAAAAGCCATCTTTAATCTAAGTTAACC
>JAKQYG010000226.1:0-4741 GCA_023356515.1 Trichodesmium sp. MAG_R04
GTGCCACTGATAGTAACTCCCATCATCTTCAAACAGCTCACTATTTTCATTGAGAGTCCCATTAATTATCAGCTCTTCAGTTGCTTCCGTTGTTGATAGCTGTTGTGAAAGGACAGAAGTCTGTGCCCATCCTGGCTGAACAACCACAGCTTCTAGGCCATTGATAATAACAATGACTGCCAGGTAAGTTTGGGCCAAGTAAGCTATGCTGAAAA
The DNA here is from genome assembly GCA_023356515.1 of Trichodesmium sp. MAG_R04. Lineage (GTDB taxonomy): Bacteria > Cyanobacteriota > Cyanobacteriia > Cyanobacteriales > Microcoleaceae > Trichodesmium. The sequence continues at coordinate 216 of JAKQYG010000226.1, forward strand.
TTTTGGTAAACATAAAAACACAAACATGGCACTATATACCATAACTATAATAGTACTAGGATTACTATAATTTAACACCTTGCTATAAGCATAGCAAAGTATAGCACATTTCGGGCCAATGATGTACAGGGCAAATGGTGAAAATCATCTAGTGCTGGCATCTTTCCCCCGTGGGTGTACCTAATAACAAACAGAAAGCCCACACTATAGCCTCAGCTTAGTATGGGAATATGTCACTCAAAAAACTTCCTCAATTAAACCATGTCTGAAAACTCATTTCAAAAGAATAATTTAGGCTGGCAACTCCAACAACTACAACAAAAAATTAGCGAATGGTGGGAATTCCATACTTCTCAAATAGTCCCTAACATATCAGAAAAAGATTTGCCTTCATGGTGGGATAACCCTATAATATTAACTATAGCTAAAATAGCTACTTGGCTACTTTTTGCTTGTTTGTTGAGTTGGCTAGGGATAAAAATTATTAGAATTCTAAATCCTTATATTTATGATATCCGTAATACTATAAACTTAACAACAAAAACTCGAGAAAAACTAGAACCAGAATTATCCATTACAGCTTGGTTAAATGAATCACAAAAATTTCAACAAATAGGCAACTACAGAGAAGCTTTTCGTTGTTTATATATGGCAATGTTACAGAGATTAAATGATAAAAAAATTATTCTCCACCAATACAGTCGCACTGATGGAGAATATCTAAAATTAATTCAAAAATTATCTCAACCTCAACCATACCAAAAATTATTTATGACTCATCAACAGTTATTATTCGCCAACTTAGAAATTTCTGCTTCCGTCTTTCAAGAATGCCAACAAGCTTATCAAGAAATTGAAGATGAATAAAAATAATAAATCATGGTTATTTGGAGCGATCGCTATAACTTCAATCATAGTAATTAGCCTTTTCCTAGCACCAGCTAATAATCAATTAAATAGTGGTTCCACTTATAGTCGTGCTCCCGATGGATATGGTGCATGGTACAATTTTATGTTAAAAAAAAATGTAGCAATTCAACGATGGGAAAAACCTTTTACAGATTTATTAGATAGTCAACAAATTAATTCCTCAGTCACTTTATTACAGGTAAACAGTAAACTCGAAAATCCCAGAATTTCTCCTCAGGTAAAAAACTGGGTAAAACAAGGAAATATTTTAGTAATTTTAGGCATAAACAAAAAACCAACAGAAGCAAATTTTACTACTCTCCATGATACAAAAGTGGGAAAAGTTAAAATTGAGACCAGACGTAGAGCAATCAAATTAGAGCCAAAAAAAGACAAGATTTTATTAGGCGATCGCTACGGTATTATAGTTTGGGAAAAACAACTCAATAAAGGAAAAATAATTCAAGCAACCACTCAAAATTTAGCCGCTAATGCCTATCAAGATATAACCGGAAACTATGAATTTTTAGCTCAACTTGTTACTCAAAATCAACAACCTATTTTAGTAGATGAATATATTCATGGCTATAAAGAAAAAGAGATAATTGAAAAAGAAGTAGGAACAAATCTAATAAATTATCTAGTCAAAACTCCCCTATTTCCAGTATTTATCCAAGGATTAATTATCTTAGTTATCCTAATTTTTGCCCAAAATCGTCGGTTTGTCAAACCCATAAAATTATCAGCCCCAATAATTGATAATAGTCAAGCCTATATCCAAGCCTTAGCTACGGTTTTAGAAAAAGCAGAAAGTCGAGAATTTATCTTAGAAACTATAGGAAAAAAAGAAAAAATAAAACTACAAAATAAATTAGGATTAGGAAAAATTCCACTTGATGACAAAATTTTAATAGATGCTTGGATACAACAAACTGGGCAGCCCTCAACAGAACTAGAAAAACTATTCAAAATTCAGTCTCAAAAACAAAAAATTACCGAATCAGAATTAGTAACTTGGTTGGATAAATGGCAGCAAATTTTGTCAGTTACCTGAAATTTGCTATAATTGTTTAATAAAATAAAGTATATTAATGAAAGAAACTAACTCTATATTCACCAAACTCTATCAAGCTATCAGCCAAATAATTGTCGGTCAAACTCTACCAATCAAACAATTATTAATCGCCCTCTTAACAGGTGGTCATGTAATAATTGAAGGAGTTCCCGGCACAGGAAAAACTCTTACAGTTAAAGTATTAGCAAAATTAATTAAAGCCGAATTTCGCCGAATTCAACTAACTCCAGATATCCTGCCATCCGATATCTTAGGAACTAACATATTTGACCTTAATACTCGTAACTTTACCCTCAAAAAAGGTCCAGTTTTTACAGAGATATTATTAGCAGATGAAATTAATCGTACTCCACCCAAAACCCAGGCAGCTTTACTAGAAGCCATGGCAGAACAACAAGTAACATTAGATGGAGAAACTTTAGCATTACCAAATTTATTTTGGGTAGTTGCAACTCAAAATTCCCTAGAATTTGAAGGTACATATCCTCTGCCAGAAGCACAATTAGATCGATTTTTATTTAAAATTATTATAGACTATCCACAGACAACAGCAGAAAAACAAATGTTGCTAAATGCTCAACAAGGTTTTGCCGCTCAAAATGTCGACTTAAATCAACTTCAACCTGTAGCAACAGTAGAACAAATAATTATAGCTAGAAAAGAAGTAGAAGCAGTTAATATTCAAGAAAAAATATTAGATTATTTATTAGCATTAGTTCAGCAAACCCGAAAACATCCAGATTTAGCTTTGGGAGCTTCCCCACGAGCAGCAGTCGCATGGTTACAAATTAGTAAGGCACAAGCTTGGTTAAATAACAGAAATTATGTAACTCCAGATGATATTAAAATAGTGGCATTACCTCTGTTGCGTCATCGATTAATTTTGAAACCAGAATCACAGTTAGATGGGATAATAATTGATAGTGTAATTAATTCTATATTGAAACAAGTTCCAGTGCCAAGGTAATACAGTATATTTCGGGCAAATGATGTACAGAATAAATGGTAAAAATCATGTAGTGCAGGCATCTTGCCCCGGTGGGTGTACCTAATAACAACAGAAAAGCCTGTGTTTCTAAACACCCATTTGGGAGCTCAGAGGGATAACTCCATCGCTCCAAAATTTAGCCCCAGGCAAAGATACCCAATGGCTATCATCAACAGAAAATGACATAAATTTTTTTGGTGAAATACAACTCAAATGATTCCCTCAAAACGTTTATATTTATTATTATTATTAGGAATGGCAGTTGCCCCAGTAACTGCTATTTTATTTAATCAACAAATCACTTTAATCACACTAATATTGTTTGATTTTATTCTCTGCAGTTTAGCGGTTTGGGATGGGGTAAGAGTCAAACCTCATCGAGTTAATATAACCCGTTATCCTTTAAAGAAACTTTCCATTGGTCGTGATAATAACATTACTATATTAGTTGAGTCTGGGAAACAAAAAGCCAATATTATCTTGCACGATGACTATCCCTCAGATTTTACCATTTCTCCCCCTGCTTTGTCAACAAAACTTGAACCCCACAAAAATCAAGAATTAACTTATAGTGTAAATCCAAATAAGCGCGGTGAGTTTCAATGGGGTAATATTCAGGTGAGACAATTGGGGAAGTGGGGTTTAGCTTGGGACCAATGGCAAATTCCGGCAAGTCAACTGGTGACAGTTTATCCAGATTTAGTAGAGTTGCGATCGCTCTCTATCCGTCTTGCTTTAGAAAACACAGGCACTATGCGTCAAAAACGACGACTGGGAATGGGAACAGAATTCTCTGAACTCCGGGAATATGGTATTGGTGATGACCCCCGGTTAATTGACTGGAAAGCAACAGCTCGTCGTAGTCGCCCCCTGGTAAAAGTTTTGGCACCAGAAACTGAGCAAACTTTAATTATTTTGCTTGACCGAGGTCGTTTGATGACTGCTCAAGTGCAAGGCGTCAAACGCTTTGACTGTGGTTTGAATGCCACTTTATCGTTGGCCTTAGCAGGGTTGAGTCGGGGCGATCGTGTAGGGGTAGGAGTATTCGATCGTCAAGTCAGCACTTGGATACCACCAGAGAGAGGTCAACATCGGTTATCAAAATTCATAGAAACTCTTGCCCCTATTCAACCCATTTTAGTAGAAGCAGACTATGTGGAAGCCGTGAACAGATTAGTTAATCAACAAACTCGTCGTGCTTTAGTGGTTATAATTACAGATATTATAGATAGGACTGCTTCAGGAGAGTTATTGGCAGCATTGGCAAGATTAAGACCTCGTTATTTACCGTTTTGCGTAACTTTGCGCGACCCCTTGGTGGATAAGTTAGCTAATGCTGCCAGTGTTTCCGGGGAAAATAAGCAGATACATGAAAAAATTTCTGCTGCTTATTCTCGTGCGGTGGCAATAGATTTGTTATCTCAAAGAGAGGTTGCCTTTGCTGAATTGAAACAAAAAGGAGTTTTGGTCTTGGATGCACCTGCAAATCAGATCACTACAGAATTGATAGATAAATATTTGCATCTAAAATCTCGGAATTTACTTTAGATCGAT
>JAKQYG010000226.1:4841-6967 GCA_023356515.1 Trichodesmium sp. MAG_R04
TTTAAAGCATCAACTCGACGATATTTACCCGGAAATAAAATACCCCTTCCTATCAATAAACCAGCCCCACCAGCAAAGAATATAGCAGGTAATTCTAAAGCACCATGAGGAAATACAAATGCCCAAAAAGGGAATGCTAAATTATGCTGACCGACTAAAGCACCTATCGCCCCAATTAATAATCCATTAAATACCAATAAATAAATTGTATAAATACCTCCACTAATACCACCAACAACTACAGTAAATGAAACCCGCAAATTATTGATCATAATATTAGTAGAAGCTAGGGGTTCAATTCCAATTATTGACCCCATCCATAATTCCTGGCGATCGCGCACCTGAGAAATCAAAGATTCCGGCACTATTAACGACATAAACACTGGATCTTGCCAACTATACCACCAAGCCACCAGCCCACCCACCAAAAAAAACAAGGTCGCCACCCCAATATAAGCCCAAGTTTCTTGCACAACTGCCGGAAACCCCCATCGACAAAAATTCCAGACTGCAAGCCATTCTTGCTTCCGGTTTCCCTGATAAATTTGAGTGTAACCACGAGCGGTTAACCTTTGTAAATCTTGTTCCAAAATATTTCCCACTTGGTGGGTTTTAGCGCGAGCAAAATCTGCCGATACAGAACGATACAAACTGGCCATTTCCCGAATCTGATCTGTGGGCAATGATTTTAATCCCTTTTTTTCTATTTTTCCTAATAAAATATCTAAATATTTCCAATTTTTTTCCTGACGACGAATCCAACGGTTAATATTCATTAAGTTTTCCTAATGGCTATCTTTAATCTAGTTTAAAATAACAATAAGATTTAGATTGTAAGTAATTTGGATAATTGTAATCATGTCTCAAAACCTAACACCAATGGAGCCTTTGAGTGTAGGCAATATTGTTAGCGCTGGCTTGCGAATTTATCGAGACCATTTTAAGTCGTATTCCGGTATATCTATTATAGCAAATTTATGGGCTTTTCTCCCTTTTTTAGCTTTAATTCCTGTCCCTCTATTATTTATTTATGGTCAGCCAGAAGACCCGGCTGTATTAGCACTAATTTCCTTGTGGTTATTACTTTTTTTATACTGTACGGGAAAATCAATTGTTAATGGAGTGATAATTGCTAGATTAGTATTTGGTGAATTAACAAATCAACCAGAAGCTGTAGGTGATGTTCGGCGGATTCTCAACCCAAAAATCTGGAGTTTTTTATTGGCGTTTTTTCTGTTATTTTTAATTGCCATCGGAGTTTGGCTTGGACTTTTTCTGGGGATGGGAATTATTTATTCTATTATTATAAATGCTATAGGAAGTGTTCGGCCAAATTTTGTAGCAAGAAGAATTATTGTTTTAATTGGGATTGGAATTTTTGTTATTTTTTTTAGCATTAATATCCAATTATTAACTCGCTTTTTTATTATTGATATGCCTTTAGCTGTTGAAGAAAATATTACTGCAACTAAAACTTTAGGACGTAGTTGGAAATTAACTAAAGGATATGTATTCAGGATTTTTATTATATTGTTAGTAGCAACTTTGGTAAGTATTCCTATTGGCATAATCATGCAATTTATTGCTGGAACAATACAAGTAATTGTATTTGACAATCTTCCAGTTGAAACAACCTACCCAAGTGTTGCGTTACTATCGTTTCTGATGGGATATACTATAGGGATATTAGGTAATATATTTTTATTACCATTCTGGCAAGCAATAAAAGCTGTGATTTATTATGACCTCCGAACTCGCCGAGAAGGTATGGGTTTAGAGTTAAGAAAGCGGGAGGTTTAGTTTTGTTGCAGCAGAATAAATTTATTTATATCTCAAAAATAAGAAGAATGAAAATTTTTAATAAAATTTCTCTACAAACTCCAGAAAGTGTAGAATTAAATTTTAATTTAGCAGGAATTGGTAACCGTACTTATGCTTTGATTATAGATTATATAATCTGGAGTTTGATTTTACTTGTGGTGCTGATATTTGGCATTTTTTTTTCTTTTCAATTTGTAGATATGGATGAATTTTCACTCTGGATATTTTCAATTCAGTTATTAATTTTATTTATTATCTATGTCGGATATTTTGTGATTTTTGAAACTATTTGGCAAGGACAAACC
>JAKQYG010000227.1 GCA_023356515.1 Trichodesmium sp. MAG_R04
GTCGTAGACATTCCGAGAGTTTAAGACAAACTTCATTTAAACTCGCCTCTCAATTAAATATATAAATCATTAATTACTACCTATCTATTTATACTGACAAAATTTTACGAGCCTGACAAGAGTTTTAATGAAATCAAAAAGACATAACTGACATAATTATGTCTCTATTTACAATGAAATCAAAAAGACATAACTGACATAATTATGTCTCTATTTACAGAGAAATCTATATTCGGTCAAGTTTTATGTTCCTCAAGTAGTAGATAGTAGTAGCATGTCAAGCTTAAAATAGTTTATTAGCCTCAGAGGCAAGAATTTATCATCACAGACCATCAAACGATCGCTAAAAGTTGATAGGAAGAAACAAGCGATCGCTAAAAATTGACAAAAAGAAATAGGCGATGTGGCACGTCTTGCTGAAAATGGTGTATGACAGTGAAAAAATACTGAAGTTTATGGGAAGATTTTATTAATGTGCGACGAAGGAACTCCAGCCAACAAAAAATGGACATATAGGGAAATCAGTTCCGCATTAAACCTGCACATCAATATTAAAAGTCATCTTTGAGATGACTTGAGCTATTAGCCAAGGATTTTAATCCTTGGCGGGTATTCGCGGTCATATTGGCAGTTCATAGACAGGGCTTACGGACGGACACTACATCCAGCGAGTAGAAATAGAACTTGCCGCTACATATAGCGTTTTCAAAGTTAATTTGCGTAAGTCCTGATAGAGTCATTTTGGTAGATCATTAGACATCTCCAGAAAAGGTTCTCAAACTCTTGAACCGCCGTTTCAAAATCAGTATTGTTGGAGGGTTTATTGCCGACATATTGGCAGGTCATAGAGTCATCAGTTTGAGTTGCTAATGAATTATGCTGGCCAAAGGAGGACTACTTACCTCATACCTTTCTCTTTACAGAATTTTCGGTTTTTTCTAGTCATGCCCTTGGGTGTAGGGAAGTCGAAATATTTTTTTCTGATTTACTTGCAATTTTGAGAAACTATGCTATTATTAGATGATAGTGCGGGTATAGTTTAGTGGTAAAACCTTAGCCTTCCAAGCTAATGATGGGGGTTCGATTCCCCCTACCCGCTTTGTCTTATAATTAATAACCTTCTAGCTTTTTAGTTTTCCTAATCCTTATTCCTATATTTCTGAATAGACAATGGATTAATTCTGGACATCAAATAACATAGAAATGTGTACAAAAAAGTTTAACTTAGAGTTGGGTAAAATTGGCCACTTTTAACTGAGTAGTTATTAAAAATTTCTAAATACAGGACAAAAAATTTAAACAGCCAATAAATTCATTTTGTATTAAATCAAAATCAAGAAGGAATTCATTTGATAGTAGATTCTACATTTGCGGAGCCTAGCAGCAGCTATATCCCTACCTTCAGGCAACAAAGCCTGTCTTCAAAGTAATATCTATCCAGAAAAACAACTGACTACAGTATCAACAATAAAACGCGATAGTACGCTAAATATAGCGTACCCGCGTAAATCATGTTGATATTATTGACTATTGTTGGGCGGCGTTATCGCTTCACCCAACCTACTAGGTTTGAACCCTTCCTAACTATTTCCTTGGAGTTCGTTCAGTTTTTCCCTAATAGTTTCGACTCGTTGTCGGTTAACACCTAAGTCTGATTTTCCCAGACGGGAAGCGGAACGTACTTGAATAGCATTGTTAAACTAAGCCAGTCTGTTACCAAAGCGACTCGTCTTCAGAACCGGACGTGAGACTTTCACCTCATCACGGCTCCTCTCCTAAACGTCCCAATTCAAGGGTACATCCTTAAAATTCTACCTAAGACTTAATAATACTAATGGTTAACTATAGTCATTTTAATTTAGATTGAGACAAGTATTTCTTGCTATAACTAAATTTCAGCAGAAAAAGTGTTCCATTTTTATTTGAAATGACTATACTTTCAAATCCTTGGCAGTCTTAACCTCATAGCAATATCGGTGCAACAGTTGTTTGTTTTTATAAGTATTGTCACCGACTTCAGACCTAGGAACGATGTGGTCAACCTCGATTAAATCCGTTAGTCTAAAGTGTAATCCACAAAATGCGTATTTGTTGTTTTACTGTTTTAACAGCATTTTGACTTCTTTCCTTACGCCTGGATGTTTACCGATTTTACTTCTCCCATAAGTCCAGTTTCCGTCATAGGGTGATGCAGCACCTTTCACTTTAATGTGCCTTACCATAGCTACATCCGAATGTAGGTTTATTATATATTCGCCATTCTTTAGAACCCAATTTCCGGTTTTTTTTATGTTAGGGAAATACTTTTTCTTTACCCAGGTGCCTGACTTATTTGGATGCCTTCTTCTTGCCCATCGACCTAGTCTTTGAGCTAGGAGCATATCCAATTTGTTGAATATTTCTTTACTAACTACCGCTGAGAAGTAATTAGCCCATTCCCTTATTACCGGATTTAGTTTAGCTATTAAAGCTTTAGTAGGGGCGGTTTTGTGAAAATCACATATCTCCGCCAGTTTCCGATAATGGCTTTCGATGCTCTTGGAGGATGGTTTAATCAGCGTCCTGAATACTTTCTTGGTTGACTTAACTTTGTATTGCCTGATGTTAAATCCTAGGAAGTCAAATCCTGAATGGTTTCCCTTATATTCTTCCAAGGTGTGAGCAATTTTAGTCTTTTCTGGTTTTAGTTCTAATCCTACTTGGTTCAACCATTCTTGTATCACGATTTTAGCTTGTAATACTACTTTGATATCTTGATGTAGGATAACAAAGTCATCAGCATAGCGTACTAAGGAGAGACTTTTTACCTTATGTTGCCAACTTATTTGATTACCTTCATAATTTTTTATATCTAAGGTTTTGGCAAATTTTATTAACCTTTCTTCCATACCGTGTAAGACTATGTTTGCTAGTAGAGGTGATATTAACTCTCCCTGTGGTCTAACTTCCACAGTGTCTAGGAATTGCTCGTTGTCAAATAACCCAGATTTTAGCCATTGTTTGATTAGTTTTTTGTAAGGAGATTGACCTATTTTTTCTAGCAGTGCATCATGGTTAATTCGCTCAAAACATTTGGATATGTCAGCATCAAGTACATATTTAGGTTTAAGTCTAATGCTGTCGAAGATGGCCTCAATGGCATCATGTGTTGACCGTCCTGGTCTAAAACCATAGCTATTAGGTTCAAAGCGTGCTTCCCATTCTGGCTCCATACCTAGCTTCACCAGTGCTTGTAACGCGTGGTCATACATCCTAGAGATGCTTAGCCGGCGTTTTTCATCTTTTCCTGATTTTGGTATCCAGACTTTATGGGTTGAGTTTACCTTGAGGTATCGTGAATTTAATAGGTTTACCAAGTTTAGTTGCTGCATCGGTGGTAGATTTTTTATCCCATCTACTCCAGTAGTTTTCCTACCTTGGTTATCCTGAGTCACACGCCTAATAGCTAGCAACCTCCCATAATAACTTTTAGTCAGAAGTCGTTGGTATTTACGCATTTTGCGGAGTTCGCCACGGCTGGATGCTCTGTAAATTAACTTTTGCAACTTAAATACATTTTTCTCAACCCTTCTCCAGTCAATATCTTTCCATTTGAGATTTGGATTCACACGAACTTGAGACCGTATATTGTCTGTATCCCATGCCACACTTAAAAAGGGCTTTGGATTACCCAATCTTCTTTTTAGTGTTTTAGCTTTATTCATCACTATTGATTATCTTACATTACGTCTAACAGTGGGTACGTCTGCATTATTATGCTTTTTACCCAATCCTACTCTCCCTGAGACCTACAACCTTTGTGTAGAGTTACCTTGAATGGCTTCCTAAGTTCTCGACCTATATTCTTAGGTGTCTTAGGGAGGTTTCCTCGTTCCCTTATGCCTTTATTACGACTGATTTAGTGGGGTAAAATCTCCCGGAGGGTTCGTTATGGTTGTTGATAACCTTGGAACTATAAGGTTATCCATAGACCCCCTGACTTCCGTCCTACATTCCTTAACTACCTTTGGAATGGTTGGATATTACGAGAGTTTGATTACCTTCCTATTCGTCCACTTGTCAGTCTTTGCTAGGGGTCTCACTTATTTGGTAGTTAAAGCTTTGTCCCCGTTTAGACCAGCTTCAGGGATTGATGTTCAGTCGCTACCCTGTGGCCTATGCTGTCAACCCAACAACAAAGCGAGTGGAATTTCACCACTAAGGATATAAGAGTTTTCCATTGGCCATATATTTAACTTTCTTTAAGATTAGCCACGGAAGATTAGTTATAATTGCTTTTCAGTAATTTTTGACTAACCAACGAGTCGCACAGCTTCTTTATCCACATAAAATTCGACATCGTCTACATAGCCCATAATTTTAGTGGTAAACTCAGCGTACAAATAATCCTCTTCTTCCTTAACAATGTTAGTCCGAGGCATTGAATCAATTATTTGTTTGAGGTTAGCGATCGCTATTTCCGGTTCAGAGCCATAACTGAGGGCAGCAATACCGTGTTCTGCATCCTGACTATAACTACTGACACAATTTGGACTATTGGGACAAGGTGTAAGTTGTCCAGAATATACACCGATATTATCAGGTCTGGTACCTGCAAATAAAGTCAGCTTACCAGAAGTGGCAATATTTATTCCGACAACAATGGCAATTAAGACTAATAACAAGATGATAATGTTAAACATTTTCTGAAACAGATTAGAAGACTTTTTTTCAGTTGTTTCCATAGTCTATCAGATAAATAATTTGATTGAGTTTACCACGTATTATTTTATCCTGATAATAACAATTACTGTCTATCTAAAGTCCAAAAATTTATGACTGACGAAAACCAAGCAATTTTAGCAGCAAATCAAGCATTTTATCGAGCTTTCGAGAAACGGGACATCACAGCTTTGAATGGCATTTTGTCCAAGGGTATTGGCACAGTTTGTATCCATCCAGGTCGTGCTGCAATTCGTGGTTTTGATAATATTAGTAATTCGTGGGATTTAATCTTTAAAAATACGGATTATATTGAAATTGATATTGATGTTGTTACGACAGAAATTAATGGCAATATTGGTTATGTTATTTTGGTGGAAAATTTAATGCAAGTCAGTAGAGCTAGGAGAATAAAAGTTCAGTCTATGGCAACAAACATTTTTGAGCAGATGGGTGGGAATTGGTATCTGATTCATCATCATGGTAGTCCTTTGTTAAAGTAATTGAACTACCATTAGACTGTACAAATTTAACTTTTGATCTAAAAGTAAAGTTAGGACTTACGCCACAACACTAGTTATAGTGGCGTTATCTTACAAATGACAAATTTTGGTACTATTTTATTAAGCATACTTACGGGAGCAAGATACCCGCAATACAATATTTTCATAATTTATCCTGCACCTCATTTACCCGAGATATGCTCTATGAATTGCAGCCAAAATTGTTTCTATATTTGAATCCTTAGATATAATTTTATTTCCCTAGTATATGATAATCACTTAGGATTATCATATATCTGGAATAGGCTGTAAATTCTGAGATATTTACCAACCTGAATCCTTACAAGTAAATTTTTTGTGAAATAAAAAATTAAACAACTGCTTGAGGATCTAGCTGTGATTCACATTGTGCAAAAATGTAGTTCACTACAGCAAATAATTGTTCTAAATCTTGAAAACTATAAAAAGTAATGTTTTTGGTAAAACTATCTGCTATTAATTTACCAAATTGCCAAATTTTACCATTTGAAACAATACCAAAAACTACCAATTCTGGATTGTTATTCAATTTTTGAGCAGCGACCATTTCTGCTAAACATTGTCCCCATCCTTCATCAAATTTATCTTGTTTTGCTTCGACTAAAAGTACATAAGGTTTGTCAAAGATAACTTTTCCTAGTGGAGAACGTTTAGCTAGGATATATTCAGGAAATCCAGACAGATTATTATTATAAATCAGAGATTGATGACTCCATAAAATAAACTTACTACAATAAGACTTCCATATTTCTTTTAAAACTGGATAAATAAAATTTTCACAGATAGCAAATTCCGAATTATCAACTATTCCTTCTCGCATGACTATTTGTATATCATGTTTAAAATATTCAGGAATATTAAATTTTATCTCAACAATAAAATCAGTTTCCTTGTAAGTAATTTGAAATTCTTGGAGAACTGTACTAATACTTTTATAATTACTAAAAGACATAGTCTTATCGGATAAAAACTTACTGATATTTTTGTATCTTTGGTTTGAATAACTAAACTTAAAATAGCTAGATTAAATGGGTATTCCTTTCATTTTGAATCATTTACTACATAGATAGGGCTATTTTTTTTTAATTTTAACATTATAGTGTGTAATACCGCAAGATTGATTAGCATTCATCCCGACGCTCTCCGAAGATAGAGGAGGGATCTTCTGCCAGCATCTTGATAAATAATAGTATCAGGACTGACGCAAATTCTGAGACAACAAGCTATGTAATACCAATTTCATTAACTTAGGCAACACTTATAAAAACAACCTATCAACTTGGTAACTCATGTCTTAGGTTATGTGTAGCTTGACTTTAGAAAATTGGTATAAGTCCTATAAATATAGTATATAGCAGTCGAATATTGGGCGCGAACATAGCTAAATATTAAAACTCAGTCAGAGTATTACTTCTAACTGGCGCGTAGTACTATAACTTCTCAAAGTCGATACTGTTGAAACACATCTCGGGCAGCACGATGTAATAATGAATGAGTGTAAACCAATGAATTCATATCCTTAGTATACCCACCACCAATAACGCAAGCGACCGGATAACCTGCTCCCACACAGGTACTCAATACTTGCATCTCCCGTCGGAATATTCCTGTATCTGTCAAAGCTAATTTTCCCAAAGCATCATGGATGTGGGTATCAACTCCTGCATCATACAATACCAAATCTGGCTTGACTTCTGATAGCAAATCTGGTAGATATGCT
>JAKQYG010000228.1 GCA_023356515.1 Trichodesmium sp. MAG_R04
ATCACGAATATCCTTAAACACAAGAGATTCGTATATTTCTATCACTGACTTACCAGCACTGATACCAGCTTCAATATCTGCATCATAGATAGCATTACCAGCGATCGCCTTTTCAAAGATTGCAGGATTAGAAGTAATACCACGAATCCCTTTCTCGGCAATCATACTGGTGAGTTCCCCAGACTCAATAATATTGCGACTCAGATTATCCATCCATATGCTCTGTCCAAGGTTTTCGATTTCCAGTAAATGATTAGTTGTCATAGCTATATTAACTTAATTCCTACTATGTTTTGTCAGATGTTGGTGTATTTTATAGATACTTCTCAAGAATAACTAATACTTTTATCTATTTGAGCAGGTATTCAAAATTTCTTTACTATTGTTCTCAGCAGCAGTGAAGTTTATTTGATTCTGCTTCAAACAACTCTCAATCTATAACCTAATTCAAATTGTTAACCTTGATTAGAAATCCATTTTTGTTCTTTAATAAAAGATTCAACAAGTGCCACATCTTCCTGACTACCAATAATTAATGGGGTCCGTTGATGCAGTTTCTGTGCTACCACATCTAATATTTCTTCAGTTCCTGTGCTAGCTCTTCCACCTGCTTGTTCTGCCAAATAAGCCATTGGAGCTGATTCATATAGTAGGCGTAATTTTCCTTCTGGCTTTTTGACTGTACCTGGGTACAAAAATACTCCACCTTGATATAAAATTCTATGGAAATCTCCAACTAATGCACCACCATAACGAGCAGTATAACCTTCATGGCGGTGGACATAGCGGATATAATTCCGCATACAATCATCCCACTGCCAAAAGTTACCTTCATTCACACTGTAAACCGGGCCATGTTCTGGAATTTTGAGATTCTCATTAACCAGAATAAACTCACCTAAGCTAGGGTCTAGAGTAAACCCATGTACTCCTTGGCCGATTGAATACACCAACATTGTGCTAGGTCCATATAGAATATAACCAGCAGCAATTTGTTTACGTCCACTTTGGAGTAAATCTTGAGCTAAGCCATTTTCATCATTACCTTCTTGTTGGCGAATTGAGAATATAGATCCCACATTTAGATTTGTATCTAGATTAGAGGAACCATCCAAGGGATCGTAAAGCAAAGTATAGCGACCAATTGGACAATTTTCTGGAATATAATAAGGTTTTTCCATCTCCTCGGATGCCAACCGGCAGACAAGGCCACTTTGCTTAAATACCGAGATAAATACATCATTGGCATAGATATCCATCTTTTTGACGGACTCTCCCTGGACATTAACTGTGCCAGTAAACCCTAAAGTATCTTCTAATAATCCAGCACGAGTTAGGCGACGAGCAATTAACTTGCCGGCCAACCCTATTCTATTCATGAGGGCACTAATATCTTGAGCATCTGGTGAGAAATGAAGTTGCTGTAGTACATGGCGTGATAAAGTTGTACAATCACGATCTAATAACTGTGTTTCCTCCAGATGAATGTGGAGGTCTTCCCTGGTTTGGGTATTTGCCATATTTATAACTCCTCTATCTTGAATAGCTTCTGTTAATTAGCATAGTTGTATAGGCCTTAACTTTTTTTTTCAAGGCTTTTAGCTCAAAAATCTATTCCACTACTTTTAGCTGTGTCAGTCCAGTAGGGTGTGTTAGTACTAGTGTAGTGCACCAAGGCTCTACATATAGACCTTTGCGTAAGTCCTGTGAATATTAGATTACATATCTAATCACTACCTCCAAAAATGTTTTCACATGAATAAAATAGGATTGCTATAGATAGCAAATAAATGCTTAAAATCAACAAGTTTTAAGTTCATAAATTTGTCTCAAAATGTGTGGATAATTTTCCTGATTATAATTTCATTAAAATTCATAATCAACAGTAATTTTATCCCTCAAAATTGGCTTAATTAAAGTCTGAATAATTTCTTGATGTAGAGAATTTTTGGCATAAGCATCAAGAGCAGCTTTATCTTTAACTTGAACCACCAAACCATTTTGAAATCCTTGAGAAAGTTCCGAGAAATTATCCCCACAAGATAAATCAATTATTTCAGGAATTTTCCCTTTCATTCCTCTCAAAGCAGACATAACTGAGGTAATAGTTGTCGGTAAAGTATTTGGCTGCCACTTGAATAAAACCATATGTACTATCATGTAAATAAATCCCTATATTCTATTTGAGTTATTAATTATTAGTACCGAGTGAGCAGCAGAATAGAATAAAACTTATTTAATCGTAATATCTCGCTTGTCTATTAATTACCGTTGTGGCAATCTACTTTTCGGCTTAAGGGAGGTAAAGTAATCACGAAAGTGGCCATTCTCCTTTACATCTATGCTAAGCCCCTAGGGGTTCACTCTCAACCCATGCCTTTTTGTCGATTTCTTGAAGATGCCTAGGATTAAACTAAACTTGATTAATGGCATCATCGAGGGTTAAATCCCTTTACAACAAAAAGGATACTGTCCGCAACTTCAAAACTTACCTAACATCAATAGACTTCTTGACATCCTCCCGACGCTTCTATTACGAGACAGCGCGGGATTCCCTAGCATTGCTGTTAGGAGCTTTCTGCTTCATAGCAACCGTATATGCGAGATTTACTCTCTTTGGGTCAAAAGGCCACGTCAAGACTGACACTGCTCCTTCCGCAGCCAAAATATTTATACTTGCGTTTATGTCCCTGTCATGGTGACTACCACATTTAGGGCAATCCCACTCCCTAATATTTAAAGGTAATTTTTCTACTACATGACCACAGTTAGAGCAACGCGACCGAACTAGGAAAATATCTGTCAATTTTCATTAATGTATGACCATACCATATCGCTAGTAGTTAAGCTGTTGATTCCTAAATCAATCCCTACTTATCTGGCAACAGGTTTAAGCTTTAAATTTCTGGTGTCATTAACCCTCAAAGATACAAAGCATCAACCGATTGGGTCAAATTTGACAGTAATCGTAATGGGTATACAATAACCATACATAATTGCCTGCTCCATCTAATAGATAAAGGCTCTACACATTTAGCTAGATAGAATTGGCCATCTTTCCATTTGAAGGCTGCCTTCGTAAACTCAGCACTGGCACCGTTGCGCTTTTTCTTGAAGGAACAGATATTTAGTCTGTCCCCTAAAAAAGTTGGTGAAAGCAGTTTGTAAATGTCTTAAGCCTTGCTGGAGTGTTATACCACTTTCTTCACTGGTGAAAATCTAAATATTCCTGTTTTTTCCAGTCCGTCAGCATACCTGAGGTTTGTTTGTAACCTACTCGTTCTTGGTGTTCATACCAAGCTTGAGTCCCGGCAGCTAAGGCTAAGTTGATGACGTAACGAAACAGCCCAAAGTTCTTCTCAGCAGACTTTCCTGTTGAGGAGTTGGGTAAAATCTAAATTTGTATGCTTTTTCAATCATTTACTGCCTACTTTTGAACATCTACATTCTGACAGATTATTTGTAAAACCGCAAGATTGATTGGCATTCATCCCCACCCTAGCCCGTAGGAAGAGGGCAGGTCTTCTGGCAACATTTAGATAAATTCTTGGATATTAGGGTCATCAAGCCGAGTTTCGATCCTTGCGTGCAGCATTTATAGTACCTCCCCATCAAAGGTAAAGAATTGAGCCCCAAAATGATTACCTAAAAGGACTCCAAAACAGGAATAAACCTGCGAGGTATAGGCGGCATTTACCACCGTTACTGATGACAAGGGACGGTAGAAAATCAATTCAAATGCCTTCTGTAGAGTTCCTTTGCATCATTCAGCCAAATTCAGATTAATTTGGCGAAAAATCTTTTTATTCTTAAGAACAAAACTTAAATCTTCTGTTAACAGAGGATTAATTTTTTGAAATTCTTTATAGAGTTTTTGATGAGATATCCCCCAACATTTAAGACTCCCATATTTGTTCCAAATATCTGAGCGCAAACGGCCAGCACCCTCAGCCATGATTCTCCATGTTTCGAGATCACCATCGATACAGCAACCAATTCTAGTTACTGCATATTCCAAGGTTTTATCAATGGGCTTCCTTTCATCCCACTGTACTAATTTACTCTTTTAGTCTATCTTGCTAATTTTCTGAAGTTTGGGCAACTTGTTCCCAGGATTACAGTAAGTAGGGTCTGTGTCCCCCCGGACTTTTTATATATTCGATTGTACGACATTTTGAAGTGCGGAATGTAAGTTAGAAAATAGCTCCAAATCTTGTTTCTTCTACTTCCTGCCTGCAAACAGCTCATCTCTCTCACAAATCTAGGATCGCTGCTATATTTCTCTTTCCCTAAGACTAATTTTTTTACCTAATAAAAGCAAGAAAGACTGTAGTATCAATTTAAGTTGTTTTAACCAATCAATTATTAGTACAAAAACTCAGATGAATGATTTCCCAAAAATTACCCATATTATCTATGACCTAGACGGTTTACTTCTAGATACAGAATTAATTCATGTCCAAGTAAATAGTACCATCACAAGCCGTTACGGTAAAATTTTTGACAAACATACTAAATGTAAAATTACTGGCAGAAAATCTATCGACTCTGCCAGAAAAATTGTAGAACTATTAGAACTACCTGTCAGTCCCGAAAATTATCTTCAACAAAGAAATAATCTCACATATCAACGCTTTCCTGAAGCTAAACCAATGCCAGGTGCAGTTCGCCTTACTCAACATTTATATAAAAATAAAGTTCCTCAAGCTGTAGCCACCAGTTCTTCCCATGAACCGTTTAACTTAAAAACAAAAAATCATCAAGAATGGTTCCAATTATTTGATTATATTGTTGTAGGAGATGACCCCCATCTTAAACGTGGAAAACCAGCGCCAGATATATTTTTAATAGCTGCTGAAAGATTAGGAGCTTCCCCAGAAGAATGTTTAGTATTTGAAGATTCTTTAGCAGGAATGGAAGCTGCTTTAGCTGCTGAAATGTCCGTAGTTGTTGTTCCCGATCCTGACATGGATAAGCACTTATTTAGTTCTGCCCATCAAATTCTCAATTCCCTCACAGAATTTCAACCCCACTTGTGGCAACTGCCATCATTTTTTTCAACATAACTTATAAAGTATATACTTAAATAACAATTATTATACCATTTATCAAAAACTTTTATGAATTTTCTTAAGTAGGAAAGTAAAGTAGTGGAAAAAAAAGTCAAAATAATAAACATGAGAGAGAGAATAAAAAAAAGTTATTTCCTTTCTATGAATTATTTAATAACTGAAGTTTTACCCAAGTATAGGATTACTTTTGATAATTAGTATTAAATAATCTAGATATAAATTATAATTACTTCTTACTCCCCAAGTATGATTTTCATACTCGCGCTTCAGCAACACCTTAAAAGAGTGATAATATGTGTTAAAAATAGTCTAGTTTTTTTATTTATACAAATCCACTAAAATAACCATGGTATTTACTAAACCTATTCGTTTTGTTTGCTCCGTATTCAGCTTTACTCTTATGATTGTGACAGCTTTCACACTTTTGCAACCACTTAATGCTCAATCTGAGGAGACTGTAGAGTCAGAAAACTCTTCTCCTATTCCAGTTCAGCCAATACAACCTACCCAACTAGAAAATACTCGTCCTTTAGATCCAAAGAATAGTCTTCTCAGTCTCCAAGGTGGCCAACGCTTAATGAGCGCAGCTGACAATGCCATTGCTTCCGATAACTATAAGTTAGCTAACCAGAAACTACAAGAAGCTCGTCAAATATTTAATCAACTTTCTAATTTCCATAGTCAATTAGCTGCTAGTTTTTCTGGTATTGATAATCGTCTGGCAGATAACCAACGGACTAAAGCTCTAGAAACTGCCCAAATGAGAGACCAAGCTACTTATCAGTTAGCCCTTGTCCACCGGGCGCAAAACCAACCTGAACTAGCAGTACCATTACTAGTCCAAATTATTAGCTCTCAGCAACCGACTCGTGATTTAGGAAAAAAAGCTTACCAACAGTTACTAGAGCTAGGATTTGTGGATATTCCTTATCCTAGAAGTTCTGAGAATGGCCAATCTCCAACTTCATCTCAGTCTCTTAATTAAAATGTAAAATGGCAGTATTTTCTTAGGGAACAAAATATGAATCTAGAGCAAGTTGAGTTAATGATTAAAGCTAAGTTGCCAGATGCTCAGGTACAAGTCCAAGATTTAACAGGAGGTGGCGACCATTTACAGGCTATTGTTGTTTCCTCTGAGTTTGAGGGGAAAACTCTAGTTAAACAACATCAAATGGTTTACGCTGCTGTAAAAGAATCAATGGCTTCTGAGGCTATACATGCTTTGGCTTTGAAAACCTATACTCCTGAAGAGTGGGAAACAGCAAGACAAACTACTTAATTTTTGCTCTTAGGTTACAATTATTAAGATCCGGATTACTTGGTGACATTAGCCATAATTAATTAATTTTCATAATTGGCTATCAAACATTAGGCAAATTAATAGTTTCTATAATGATAATCAACAAGGCTTACCCATCTAAACAATGAAGTGGGTTTATTATCCTGATGATGCTTTTTCAAACTATAAAATTTTCTTGATAAACTTGGTTTCTCCGTAAGTTTTAATTAAAAAGTATCGCCTATCACTTAAGCATATCAACTATACATTAGGGTTAGCTGAATGATACAATGCTGGCGGCTTTCATGACCGTTTATTTGAAGAAAGAAACATGACTATAACTCCAGAATTAAAAGCAAAAATCAAGACCTTAATTACTCAAAATAAAATTATGGTTTTTATGAAGGGCAATAAGTTGATGCCTCAGTGTGGTTTCTCTAATAATGTGATTCAAATCTTGAATACTTTAGGAGTGACCTATGAAACTTATGATGTATTAGAAGATCCAGACATTCGTCAAGGGATTAAGGAGTATTCTGATTGGCCTACAATTCCTCAGGTTTACGTCGATGGAGAATTCTTGGGAGGTTCTGAT
>JAKQYG010000229.1 GCA_023356515.1 Trichodesmium sp. MAG_R04
TTACTATTCCTTTAATTTGATTAATGTGTTCATCTGTATAGTACCGATGACCCCCTATCGTTCTTAATGGCTTCAGTTTTCCAGAAGAGTCCCATCGATGTAATGTTTTGACACTGACTCAGGCTTTATCAGCAAATTCATTCGGTCTATAGTGAATCCTAGACATTATGTACAGGTATGTCTAGTATTGTACAGGTTTTTGTCTTCTAGAAAAAGCTCCTTCCCTAGAAAATACTTTTATAGAGTCGATTGTAATAGAAGTCTTGCTGTCGAGTATAAGTAGAGCTTGCTGATTAATCATAAAAGCATGACATATAAAAAATTTAGCCTTATCTGGAAAGCAAAAAGTACCAGCTTTTTGGTAGTTTAAGTTTAAAAACTTAGAATCTTAAGCTGACTATGACAGAAAAGTCAAGGGGCAATTCTTACTACCACCTCCTCTGTAATTCCCATTTTTCGTAACTCCTGACTCCCTATCCCCTATTTACTGCTGTCTACTCGCACCTTTAATAATGCTACTAGTTGTAACTTTTATAAGTCTCATGAAGCAGCTATTGAATATTTTACCAGCATAGGCACATTATAATTACTTTAGCTATCTGTCACCAGAATTTTGTAGCTACAAATTTAGCCATTAAAAGTCTTGAAGGCGAACAGCAAATTTTAAAGGTTCTTCCCAATTTAACAAATTAATAGTTAGTTCATATTTTTGGTCAGGTTGCGGATCGAATAATTCTACCCATATAGTACCAGGATTGGAACGTTGAGAAGTTGTTTGAGCTTCTCCACCTTGCAGTTTTAGACTTGCTGCTTCTGGTAATTCCCCCTTAATCCTCAAAGAAGCAGAAGATCTATCTTTAGGAGTATAATATTCAGCCTCAATATTAATCCAACCCACACTAGTTTCCCATTGTCTTTTTACCACTGACTTGTTCAAATGACAAATGAAAGTTAAAGATGATAAAATGTCTTTAGCAGCAAGTAAAGACAATAACATTTGTTGTCTTGGAGTAGCAGTATCATAAGTTTTAACTTGATTAAAAGTAAACTCCCCATCACGGGTTTGACCTACTAACACTAAAGCTGCTAGATTGTTTAGGGATTGAGGTTGACCAGGGAATAAATTATCTACAGCTTTAACTAATCTACTACCAGGTAGTAAATCTGATTGCAGCACCTTTTGGCAAGACTGCAATAATTGAGCAAATACATTATCTGTTAAAGGTATAGATAAATTTCTCCACCTGATATTTTTCATCTGTGATGCCCACAGAGAAGTTGGGGAAACCTGATCTTGAGCTTCAACGTCTGGATAGTCGGTATCGTATCCTGATTTTTCCCAAGGAAATAGCGGTGGTTTAGATTCAATCTCAGTTTTCAGCCGATTTTGTAACAATGACTCGAAACGATTATACACAGTTGGTACTTCTCCCAGTGTCATTGGTGGACTTTCGTCGTAGCAGGGGCAGTCAATTTCTTCGGGATTTAGTGGTTCGAGTTTTTTCCACTCTTCCTCTACGCTTATTTCTGCTTCTATATTATCTATAGGATTAGGACTATCTCTTACTATCGATATTTCTGTAGAACTTGACTTTGATAACAGCCAATCAAAGAAATTTTTCTCGAAAGTTTCCACCTGTTTGTTCGTTTCGTTATTCATCACTTGATGCCCCTGTTCCGGAACCTGAACGATTTCGTAATTCCCAGGCAAGTTCGAGTAATTTGTACCACTTTTTCTTGACCTGGTTAATTTTACGACCTAAAGTCTTCGCGATCTTCTCGTCAGAAAGACCTTGTTGTTTTAACTTTAGCAAATTTTTTTGTTCTGAATCAATTTGCTGATGTAAAGCTTCCCACTCCCTAGGAGTTAAGCCTAAATTTTGCTCTAAGTCTGCTTCTAACCATTGATGAACCAGTTCCCACCGATGTCCCATAGCAAATTTGAGCAAATGGTACTTAAAGCGCTGTTGTAAATAATCTCTTTCTCGACCAGTCAGACCTAAGATAGATTCTATTTCTCCAGTTGATAAGTCTTGTAAACGCAATGCAAAGTAATTTGCACAGTCTTGCTGTTGACGTTCCTCTAGATAGGCCATTAGTTCTTGAATCACAGCCTGACGTAAAGAACCCATATCACTGCCTGGGTCTTGTGCGACCATTGCTTCTCGCACTTGCTGGATAGATCGATCATTCCAAGTCTTATCTGAGTCAGTAGCTTTTCCCTCTGCTGCTTGGTCAATATCTACAGATGTTTCTTTTGGTTGTTGTTGGGAAAATGTTTGTGCCCGTAGAATAATCAATTGTTGACTACGGCCACCAGACAAAGGTATACGTCTTTTTCCATAACGTTCTGTAAAGGCCATATACTCAGCCAATTCTAACAAAGTATGGGGACAATAAGTTGCCGGTAGTTCAGTTTCTCGCCGAAAAGCATTTAAAGTTTCCAGGTAAAATTGTTGTAAAAAATCTTCTATCAGATTTAATTTAGCCTGATAACTTGATTGTATTTGGGGAGGAGTGATATATCTATAAACAATAGCACTGAAGGTGCTATGTAATTCTATTCTTCCTTCTTGAGAACGAAGCTGGTAGTAATGTATACATCGCCTTAGGCGATGTAGAGCTAGATTTTTAGCCCATTTACCTACTTCTCCTGAAGCTTGAATTCTTTTACTTTCTTTGCAAATCCTTTCTACTTCCTGTCTAATACGTTCTGCCACTTCTTGGCAATTTTGCCTTGATGCACGAGTAGATTGCTGAAATTCATGTAGGAGTAACTTTAAAATTTCTTCGCCAACTTGGCAGATTTCCCCTATTATTGTATTCATAATTAACTACTAATAAACTTTATAAATAATCACAAATACACCCAATTGTTAGATAATTTCTAAAAATATAAAAAATACTAAATTATGGACTTAGAGCAACAAATACAAACACTTATTAAAAATGTACCCCAAGATGGTAATACACCACAAATTGTTGAAGCAATTATACCTGCTTTAAAGCTGTTAGCTCAACAACTTAAGCATTTACAATACTATATCTTGCAAACTTTGTCACAAAACTGGGTTATGACTACTTTAGGTCATCGCTATAAATTTGATCTAGAAAAACGTGTTATTTATGCTTTTCCGACACTAAAAGATGCCTCATTATCAATTTCCGAAAATAATGTTGTAGCGACACCTATGCCAGTTATTTATATACTTTTTCAAATGATAGCTATTCAACCTTTAGATAGTCTTGTATTCTTTGAAAAGCCCGGTGATTTAACAACAGCTACGGAGGTTAAGAGAGGGGATGTCCAAAAACTGATAACTACATATCTTAAACAGTATAAGACATCCTCTAGTTCCAACCCTAGTAAAATCCCCTCAGATCTTGCTTAAGATATTTCAATATTTTTCAGCTTTAGATTTTATATTTCTAAAAATTTAGCTACCTCAAGCAAATATATCATACTAAATTTGGGTATAAAAGTAGGCTTGTTCTATCGCCTAATCCGTTATTTAGTAAAGGCTGTAACTTTAAAAAGACCCTCTTACTAAGGCGGATTTGGAATTAAAATCCTAATTGGGAATGATCATTGAAAACGGGCTCAACAAAAATCTAGTTAGTATCAAAATATATATTGTTTGTTAGCC
Organism: Trichodesmium sp. MAG_R04; assembly: GCA_023356515.1. Classification (GTDB taxonomy): domain Bacteria; phylum Cyanobacteriota; class Cyanobacteriia; order Cyanobacteriales; family Microcoleaceae; genus Trichodesmium. The sequence continues at coordinate 3,648 of JAKQYG010000229.1, forward strand.
ATATACCAATCAATAGTATTTGTTCATTATTACTAAATTATTGGAATATACTAAAAATTAATACAGCCTACTTAAAACATAGTCAGTAAGATTAATTAAAGCTTGACGAGAATCACAATCTGGTAAAGATTGTAAATATTCAACAGCCATATTTGCATATTGAGTAGCCAACTCTTGAGACCTTTCAATACCTAGGCTATCTTTAATCAATTGAATAGCTTCTTCTAAATCACCATCTTGGGCTAATTCTCTTGCCAGTATTTTTTCTAAGGCCGGCTTTTCTTCAAAAGCATATAATGTGGGTGCTGTCAAGTTACCATTTTTGAGATCTGAAAAAGATGGTTTTCCTAGAGATTCTGTGGCGCTAGTAAAGTCTAGTATATCATCCACTATCTGGAATGCTAAACCTAGATATTTACCATAGTAGTACATATTCTGGGCTAGTTCTGGCGGGACACCACTAATAATAGCTGCAGCTTTAGAACTATTGGCTATTAGAGAAGCTGTCTTGTAATAGCTCTTTTCTAAATAAGCCTCTATTGATAAATTAGTGTCAAATCTATGTAGTCCTTGCTGAATTTCTCCTTCCGCAAGATCCATAATTACTTCTGAAAGCAGTTTCACAACTTCTAGATTATCTAGATTGGCCAAGTACCAAGATGATTGAGCAAATAGGAAATCTCCAGCTAGTACCGCAACACGGTTAGTAAATAAACTATGAACGGTAGGGACGCCTCGACGAATTTCTGATTCATCCACTATATCATCGTGAACTAAGCTAGCAGTGTGGATCATTTCTGTTATTTCTGCTAAACGTCGATGTTTAGGAGTAATTTCTTTGTTCAGCATGGTAGTTCGTGAAATTAATAGGACAATAGCTGGTCTGACCCGTTTTCCCTTGACGCGGAATAGGTGTTCTGCAGCCGCGTATAGTATGGGGTGACGGGCACCTACTAATTCTCTTAAGTTATCTGTTAGTAGTTGCAGGTCTGCTTCTACTGGGGAAAATAGGAGGGTGGAGGTAGTCATGTCAGTTATCAGTTATCAGTTATCAGTTATCAATACTTCTGACTGAAGCCGAAGGCTTGAAATACTGAAGTTTATTTTTTTATTCCATTAACCTTAAAAGAGAAGGCTTAAGACCTTATTTTTTGGTCATGGATTAGCCAGTAAAGCTACAAGTTAACAAAATTTTACAAATTATATTCTTATTCTAAGCTAACCATCCTTGGATATAAAAAAGTTGGAAATCTTGATGGTAAAACAAAATAGTTTTTCAAAAAACAAACAAAGCTTACACACCCAAACAAGAAACCATGTCTATTGCCCTTGATTATTAGACATCTCCAAAAATACCGACTTTGAAATGCTTGGGTAAGGGTTTGAGAACCTTTTATGGATACGCAAAATATCAAATAATATACTATCTGTAGTGCTCACCCTTGCTAGATACAATGTAGATTGTATCTAATTGTTAAGCTACTCTCAAAATACTTCATATGAATAGCATTAACTGTGCTATGTTATTATTAGAGCTGATATAGCAATGTCATTTGAGTCGTGTGAAAAAAACCTAACTGCTTTTGAATAAAGGGCATGTATGCAAAAGGCAACAGGTAAAAAGCTTTGTCTTTGTCTCTTGTTTTACGGTTAGTGAATAACCCACTCTTGTTTACATCTCTACTTGAAAATGTTATGGCTGTAATAATTCAAGGCATCAAAGAGATACTGATTGAGTCTTGAATTGGAAAATTTAATAGTTTGTTCAGTCCCTAATAGTGGAAACTAAGCAATTGTTAGGGAAAATGTTCAAGAACCTCTGAAATAGAATAAATACAATTTAGCTATCAATCATGCTTATTGTATTGGATTTCCTATTTAATTGCATGGATCAGCTATTAAATTGTCTAATTACTTAGAAGATAAGTTAAAAACTGCATAGTATGGGCTAGATATATTTGCAGATCAATGGATGGCGCCAATTGGAGTTAAATTATCTTCTCAAGTACTGAGAATTGTTAAGTACAAAACTTACTCTCAGGCTAATATATATAGTTTTATAAATCGCTATTAAATACTATTAATTTAATGGCTTTTAATCACATATTTCTCTAAAAAAATACTTTATTTTGCAGGTTATTTTCTCCAGAAAAAAAGTAATGTTTGTCATAACAAAATCTGACTGCTTAGGGTAATAACTACTCAAATACTTCCCGTGTAATAACAATTTTTTTAGAAGCAATAGCAGATAATTGCTAATAGCTGAAATTCAACCCATACTCTATAGATATATAGATATCAATTCTAGAGACTGCCCTAACAGGGGAGGGATGACTCCACAAAAGTTAAAATACATAAGCTTGTAGAAGTCAAAATATCTACTAGTTTGAATTGGTATTTAATGCTAAATACCAAACCATGTAAACATAAGAGTTAAAATTTATCAACAAGTTTATTTGACTCTAAAAATTAAGCATAGATAGCCTTTGTACTTAGCATGAATTAATATCTAACTCAAATTATATTAGTTGCTTCTTTAGTTCCTGAAAACACTCCTCACAATTTGCTAAAACTATGAACTACAATCACATTCCTGTAATAATTCCCATTCTAGCAACTGGTTATGTATTCGCCGTGTATTTGCTTTTAGCATTTGCTCAACGAGCTGCAAAAATTACAAGAAATAAAACTTGATAACAAGGTATTGCAGATTCCCATACTAATTTACATTGCTATAATAGAGCAGATATTTATAGAGACTGATTAATCAACTGTCAAATTATCTACTTTAATGTTATATAGCTAACATGAATAATAAAGGGGAAGTAATTAATCATTAATTCATATTTTTTTGATGATATATTTGAAGTTTAATTGATTACCAAATAATTCTAATTTAAGAAGACAGGAGGCACAGAGGCGGAAGGTCACCTTCAGGAAGGGGTTCTGACCCATCCTTGACGGTGGCCGCTATACTTTAGTTCCATGGGGTATTGAAACCCCTACCTCCCTTCGGTTGCTGGAAGGTTTGTTGCTCTCACTTCCTATGGGAATCTCTCCTACCTCCTACTCTCTGCCTTTTGCTTTTCTTTGATTATCAATAAGTAAATATTTTATTGCCTCCTTAAGTTTCAATACAGTTCCGTTAAGGATTTTTTTTGCAGTTCTGCAGTCTGAAAAGCATATTTAACAGTTCCATCTCATAGGAATTTTTATCTTATATCCCACATTCCGCACTTCTTAACATTAAATTGATAAGTTTT
>JAKQYG010000023.1:0-6917 GCA_023356515.1 Trichodesmium sp. MAG_R04
CCCCCCACAATATGCACTCACACCCCGTAACTGCCAATCATCAAAAGTTTGGTCAGGTGCTCCCTCATTTTCAGGAATGCCATCATTATCCTTGTCAAAACCCTTGAGATATGCTATGGTTTCCGTAATAGCAGACCAACATTCCCAAAGAAACTCGTAATCATCTGCACCAGTCAACAAAAAATCTCGATAGACCTGCAACACAAAATCACTCGATAAATCCTTCCATTGATTACAATCTTGATAACTAGTATAATTCGTCTTTTCCCAGGGATGCTCATTTGGTGCCCCCAAGTCATGGGGAGTTGCCCCAGCAATCTTTCTCACCGCCGATGCTTGATTGTAACCAATAATTCTCAGTGTGTCATCCGCCGTCGAAATTGCTCGTGCAAACGCCACCAAAACTGACTTATCCAAATCCGGCCATAACATTAACAACCCAAAAGAACCATATAACCTAACATCCAAACTCTCATACCAACGATAATCCAGACATTCCAGAACAGCAAACTGACCTTTAGGAGCTAGATCTGTAGCAGCACTCCAAATAGTTCCCCCACTCGTAAGATCATAAAGTTCATTAAACAAAGCCATCTTAAACCAATTAGGCAAATCTTCCCGTTGTAAAATCGGATTTTGCCAAGCTTCAATATTTTCCCGCCAGGTTTGATAATGCTTCATCCCAGTACGAATTATCGACCAAGCATTTTTACCATTGCGACCATAAAAATCTGTATAACGGCGGTAATATGAAACTCCAGCACCAAACTCAGTCACAGGTAAATCCCAAACTAGAAAAAAAGGAATTTTCCTAGTTTTCCCTGGTCTGATGGTGAAACGAACTGATATAGCAACCCCAATTTGTTCTCCCTCGGTTGCAGGTAGTTCATTTTCTTCATCTGTGAGACTACCATCTATTCCAAAGTAATGCCAGAGATCCTGCCCATTACCAATAGGGTTCCACCTTGTGTGGTAGAATACTTCCATGCCGGCATTGGCAAAAGTCGCGATCGCCATTTGCCCTTTTCCTTCTAAAGGTTCATCAGCAACACTTAACTTGGTCATAGTGCAGCCAATACGGTGAAAATCTTCCACCAATAAGTTAAAGTTATTCGTACTCTCTCCCCAGCGCGGTTTGTATTCATAAACCGGACTACCATCATCTCGTACTTTCACTTCTGGTGTTTTCACAGAGTTAGTAAACCAACCAATAGTATTTTCCCAACTTAGCATTATACTAAGTGTAATTGGTTCATCTGTAGGATTATGGGCAATCCATTCAAAGATGGCGATCGGGTAACTAGTTTCTTGATAGTTACCCGCCCAAATTGGGGAAAATTGTTCACAACTTAATTTTGCAGCAAATACATTCTCATAAACAAACCAGCTTCGAGGGTAAAGAGCGTGATAAGTCCCAGTATTTAGCCCGGCTATTTCCTTAGGATACCATTGCCAAGCAGACAGACAACCATCAGTAGGTAATTCGGTAGATAAAGCATAAGCTTGTTTTTGGTCTTTTGTTTGTTCAAAAACGCTAAATTGACAGGCAGGCAGATTTTGATAAATGTGTTCGCCGCCGTCAAGATGCCAGAGATTAAAATTTCCCTGTGGGGAACGACCGATGGCACCTGCCCCGAAGCCTCCGAGAGGCATTCCGTGCCATGGGCCATCATCAAGATTACTACTATAGCGGACTTTGTAAGGTTTCTCCCAATCAAGACCAATGGAACGACCCCACGTATAAGGAGGAATGTTAGGGTGAGGATTTTGTTTATTCATACCCTATATTTTATTAACTTAGGTTTTAGGTGTTAGGTGGCAGGTGTTAGGTGGCAGGTGTTAGGTGTCAGGCCTTAGGTTTTAGGTGTTAGGTTTTAGGTGTTAGGTTTTAGGTTTTAGGTTTTAGGTGTTAGAGACTGTTTGTAAAAGGAATATTAAATACAGGCGTAGGGTAGGTTAGGCGGCAATAATTATAAATTGTAGCCAAAATTTAAGTTTCCGCCCTAACCCATCGAAAATTCAGGAGTCTCTGGCCGTCTTAATCTTTAGTTTACAAATAGCCTCTTAGGTGTTAGGTTGAAAAATCAACAAATTGATAACATATTACTACAGATACATCAAGCCCGACAATTCCCGATAAAAGTCGGGAAAACCTTTCATAGCAATGTGAAGGCAGAACCACCAAACCTAATAAAATTTAACATATAAATGAGTGCATAAGATCACTTATCAGCTAGCCTCTTGGATAGTTACCTTCCTAAGAGTATACTTCCAGCTTAAGATTTTCTAGTATTCTGTAGTTGCTTTACTGCACGAATTAAAGAAATCAAGTATGGTCTAACAATATCTCGATTTAGTTCTTGTAACTTAGTGATTTGTGCCTGTAACTTTTCTATTTCATTTGGTATTAATGTATTATTTGTTGATAGTGAATTAGAACCTAAATTTTGCTGTAAATCTGTAGCTAAAATTTTTAATAATTGTAGTTCTTCTTCAATATCTGAAAATTTAATATTTATAGCTTCCCAATCTTCTTTTGTAATTGTGCTATATTCAAAGTTGAATTCTTTTTGAGATGAATTTATAAATAACTCTGGAGTTTCTTCAGCAACTGTTGTCGGCGGGGGGTCTATATTATAAAAAACTGAGTTCATCTCCATTCTTAATTCTTGTGCTTCATTATTAATGTTTTTTTGAATTTTTTCCTCAAACATTTTTCTATTAATTATATTCAAAAATAATCCTAATGTTATGGGAGCTGCAAAAAACAAAATTTGTTCGAGAAATAACGTCAAAGCTGAACCAAAAACTGACATCCCTAAAGCACTATATTCTGCTATTTCTAGCCAATTAATCTTACCTTGGGGATTATTTAACACTGTTGATGATCTTTCCTTACTTTCCATAAATCTAACTATATCCCCATAATATGTGTTCCGTTTAATAATATATACTATAAATTTTATTGGCTTATTGTAACATAATTTGTTGTATAAAATTGTGTCTTAACAATTATTCATATTTACTAAAAATAGTCAAATGAAATCAAACAAATATAGATCTAAGCATTTCCATGCCAAAATGCTATGCAAACAGTTGTCAACTCAAGTAAAAACTATTAGCTATAAAGGATTTAAAATTTATTAAATTTTTAACATTTTTTTTAATTCTATAGTAATATAGTTAAAGTGTATTTATGATGTGATAGAAACAAGCAATTCTATCTCAACAAACAATACCCTATTGCATAAACATAGAAGAGTAAAATTAACTTCAGTGGTCGGTATTGATAACTGATAACTCATAATTAAAATGACTAAAGCCGAAATACAAATACCAGAATTATCCCAATTAGAATATTTGCCTTATATTAATTCCGAAGGAAAATTACCATTATCTTTACAAGGAAAAATTGGTGTTTATGGAATTTTTGACAAGGAAAAAAAACTACTATTTGTTGGTTATTCCCGTGATGTATATCAGAGTATTAAACTACATTTAGTCCGCCAACCTAGTAGTTGCTATTGGCTCAAAGTACAAACGATTGAGCGCCCAAATCGTAGTATATTGGAAGGTACAAAAACATCTTGGATTAATGAAAATGGCTCCCTACCTATAGGTAATGGTATAGCAGAAGCAAAATGGAATCAACCCATAGATGCTAAACAAGAAATGACTGAAGCAGAAAGATTACAATATCAAGATCCATTAATTGATGAAGTTGCCAAAGAAAAACTACTAAAAAATATCGCTAGGCGAGTAGAAACTAATATTTTAGAGGTATTAAAAACTAGAGGTTTACAAGAAAATATTCGTTTTAATCCCAAACTGAAAGCAAGTGGTTTATTGGATCTGAAGTAAGCTTTTGTGTATTTAAACGACTTATTGTTGTATGCTTTGTTCAGAGAAAAAACTCTTCTCAATTATAAGTTATAGCTTACCAAGAGGAAAAAATTATTAAAAATTTGAGGTGGAATTACAACCAGAAGAATAAATATTCTAGCTTTCTCTCTGGTGAAGGAAATCAACTAGACCCTTAAATTTCCCTTTTTAAGGGGGACTTCCAGTTTCTCCCTTAAAAAAGCAATCTTTATTAACTTTATTAAGATAGCAATTCTAAATCATTATCTAAAATCACTAGCCTTCTTAAAAAAAAATCCCTCCAACTGTTTTCACTTCTACCTTCTGACTTCCAAACAACCATCTATACCATAAATCAGATAAGATTGCTTATTTAATGTAAAAAGGGAAAGATAATTTAGACAACTTTATCAAGATTTTAATCAATAGTTAATCACTGGTAATTCAAGAAAATCATCATTACTATTAATCTTCTAAATTCTAATACAAAACATAATGAAAATAGCTACTTGGAATGTAAATTCAATTCGTGCTCGTCAGCAACAAGTTATAGAATGGCTACAAGTAAATCCTGTTAACATTATCTGTTTGCAAGAAACGAAAGTCATTGACCAAGATTTTCCCGGATCGCCTTTTGCAGAATTAGGCTATCATGTTTATATTTCTGGTCAGAAATCTTACAATGGTGTGGCAATTTTAAGCCGTTCCCCAATGGAAGATATTAGTAGTGGGTTTGCACCTATTTTAGGTGTGGATATTGTGGGAGACTTTGACATACAAAAGCGGTTAATTACTGGGGTAATAAATGATATCCGTATTCTTAATCTTTATGTTCCCAATGGTGCTAGTGTAGGTAGTGAAAAATATAATTACAAACTTGATTGGTTAAAGCTGTTAAAAAAATATATAAAAATAATTCTTGACAAATCACCAAATTTATGCATTTGCGGAGATTTTAATATTGTTCCAGAAGACCGAGATATCTACGATCCAGAAGGTTGTAAGAATTCTATAGGATTATCTGATGCAGAACGCCAAGCTTTACAAGAAATTCTCAAGTTAGGATTAGTGGATACTTTTCGCCAATTTACCAAGGAAGGAGGTCATTATAGTTGGTGGGATTATAGAGCAGAAGGTTTTCGCCGCAATCATGGTTGGCGTATTGACCATCACTATCTTAGCTTACCTCTTTCCCAAAAAGCAATAAGTTGTGTAATTGATAAATCTCCAAGACAGTTACCCAAACCTAGCGACCATACACCAGTTATTGTAGAATTTTGAAAGAAGGAATCAAGAAGAAGGAGCTAGAAATTTAGTAATTATAGAAACCATTTACTATCTTAGTAAATAAGATTTTTTTTATTTGGTAAATTTTTTGATTGAACTATTAATAGCTAACCAAAATTAATTATGTTTTTAGTAACAGGAGCAACCGGAGGATTAGGCCATAGAATTATTAGGATATTGACAGAAACAGAAATGTCAGTCCGCGCCTTTGTTAGGTTAAATTCTACCTATTCTGAATTAGAAAATTGTGGAGCTGAAGTCTTTATAGGCGACTTAAAAATAGACAAGGATATTTACAAAGCTTGTCAAGGAATTGAATATATTATTAGTGCCCATGGTAGTGCAGTTGATGTTCAAGCAGTTGACTATCGAGCTAATATTGAACTGATAGATTGTGCGGTGAAAGCTGGTGTTAAACACTTTGTATTTATTTCTGTATTAGGAGCAGATCGTGGATATGAAGATTCACCAACTTTTAAGGCAAAAAAAGAAGTAGAAAAATATCTCAAAGCTAGTGGATTGAATTATACTATTTTACAACCTTCTGGTTTTGCTTCTAATCTCTTACCATTGGCAGAAAGATTTCGAGATATAGGAGTTTATCTACTTATAGGAGACTCAAAAAATCGCACTTCAATAGTTAGCACAGATGACTTGGCAAAAATTGCTGTAGATTCTGTTTCTGTAAAAGCTGCTTGTAATCAAACTTTTCCTGTAGGCGGACCAAAAATTATTTCTAGAGAAGAAATTCCTCAGATATTTAGCAGAGTTTTTAATCGGGAGCCTATAGTTATTAATCCGCCGTTATTCCTATTTGATGGATTACGGAATACTCTAGGATTATTTAATCCTGAAGTGCAAAAAACTTTGGGTACTTTAAGAGTATTATTGGCGAATGAATTTTTCTGCACTACAGAAGAAGTTGAGAATTTGGAGAGAATATTTGAGATGAAAATGGAATCTGTAGAAAGTTATATTCGTCGGCAAATAGGAATATAATATTATGTTCGGTTTAAAATTTGAAAATATATAAATATTCTCACAATTCAAATAATATTTATATAGACTTTAAGCAATTATAAAAAATTCAAAAAATGAAAAAAAACACAGGTAATCAATATCCAATTAACGACTTACTAAAACAACGTTGGAGTCCTTTAGCTTTTGCTGACAAAATGGTTTCATCAGAAGTATTACTTTCACTTCTAGAAGCAGCAAGATGGTCTCCTTCTTGTTTCAATGAGCAACCTTGGAGTTTCATAGTTGCTACTAAAGAAAATCCTGCTGAATATGAGCGTCTTTTTAGTTGTTTAGTAGAAGGAAATCAACCCTGGGCAAGCCTTGCTCCTGTGTTAATGATATCTGTTGCTAAACTTTCTTTTGACAGAAATAATCAACCTAATAGACATGCTTTTCATGATGTTGGTTTAGCAGTTGCCAGCTTAACTTTTCAAGCCATGGAAATGGATTTGAGAGTTCATCAAATGGGAGGTTTTGATGTTGATAAAGTACGTCAATTATATAAAATATCAGAACAATATGAACCAGTAGCAGCTATCGCTATTGGCTATCTAGGAGAACCTGAAATTTTGCCAGAGTCTTTACGAGAGAGGGAACTTTCTCCCCGCAGTCGTAAGCCTATAAGTTCTTTTGTATTTACTGGAGAGTGGGGTCAGACTGCTTCATTTATCTAAATGTTGGCGAAAGACCTGCCCTGTCTAGTAAGACCAGCGTCGGGAGGATGTCAATTAATAGACTGCTCTGAAAAA
>JAKQYG010000023.1:7017-18399 GCA_023356515.1 Trichodesmium sp. MAG_R04
TTTTGTATTTACTGGAGAGTGGGGTCAGACTGCTTCATTTATCTAAATGTTGGCGAAAGACCTGCCCTGTCTAGTAAGACCAGCGTCGGGAGGATGTCAATTAATAGACTGCTCTGAAAAAATATATACTTCTAACTTCAAAAAAACTGACATGTTAACGCAGTCTTTAGACCACAATTTTAGTTAAGAAAAGCCTGATATATTATAGGTTTTAGTGATACTTATTTGTAGTTGTTAAAACCGAATTAGGTATTATGTGAAATACTAATTCGAGCTTGCAGATAATAATGATTGATTTACTCATAAAGCTGACTCAATCATTTTCTCTGTTCCTCTTAAAGTATATTTGGAGATAGCTTCCGGTAAAGCAGGGAGGAAAAAGAGTTTAACTTTTTTGGCGGAGTGTAGGGTTTCAGATTTAGATAGGCTTCCTCCCTATGATATTAGAGTTTTCTTAAAAATGTATCCATTATTTAATCACTTAGTTTGAAATCTTTTTTCCTATATAGAAAACATAGCCATAAAAGTCTTTATATTTATCGTAGAATTTGGCTTCATGCCGTTTATTTTCTACGAGTTCTTCGGCAGTTTTATTGCCTACATATTTTTGCAAAAATTTTTCCTGTGCAGAAACTTGCGGAGCATAAAAATATTCAGTCCAACAATTTTCAGGCATTACAAAAGTAGCAATTGGAATGTACCCTGCTTTTTGCATTTGTGTCACTTTATTTGGAATAGTATCTATTTCTGGATATTCATTATTCCAAAAATCGTTAATTTCTACAGGTCGTTCTTGAGTAAACCATGATGCTTCTGAGACTGTAAGGAAAGCTCCTTTCTTCAAAAACTTATACCATTCATTTATACCTCGTTCAAATCCAATATTATATATCGCTCCTTCTGACCAGATTAAGTCTAATTCTTCATTTTGAAAAGGAAGGTTATCCATTGAAGCGACAATACCATTCACTCTATTTTGGAGATTCAATTTATGACTATTAATATTGAATATATCTATAAAGATGGGAGACAGATCCATGGCTGTAATATTCCCTGACGTATTATTAGCTATTGCCATCGTCTGAGCACCAGTTCCACAACCTATATCAGCAATTTTTGATTCATCTGTCAGATTATCAATAAAGCTTAAAGCTTTAATAGTTACTTCAGGACTCCCAGGTCCTTGTCGTTCTATAGTCGAATAATATTCATAGATTAATCTCAAATCACACTCATGAATGGATTTATTTTCATCACTCATGTTTTTTCGTTATTTTGTCTAAACATTTTTGTACACATTCACCTATTAGCTTTCAGCTATCAATGGATAATGAACTAATAGTTAGTAACTGGATACTGGATAATGAAAACTATCTCTAATTATCAATTATCCAGTGGTACTGGAGATACTTTAAACGTCTAGGGATTTATTATTAATCATCAATTAACATTTACTCATTTACGTGGAGAGTAATTTTTTGATTTTCCAGCTTCTCCATTATCCAACGGTCAAATAATTCATTGTGTAACTTTTTCTTGATTTCAGGATTATCTAAAGAAGCACCTTGTAACTGCTCTAGTCGAAATATACTCCAAAATTTATCTGTTTTAAATGGTCCTAAAATGCCTCCAGGATTAGCAGAATTAACTGCATTTCTTAAATCTTCTGGCAAACTAGCTAAACTAACTTTACCCATAAAGCCATTAAAATTTTTATCATTTGTGACGGAATGTTCTTTAGCTAAATCTTCAAATTTTCCCCCATCTTCTACAATTTTTCTATGTACAGCATCTGCTAATTCTTTATCCTGGACGACAATTCTAGATAAAATTACATAATCTAGACCTGCTTTACGCTCATTAAAATATTCTTCTATTTTTTCTGAAGTAATAGAATCTTTTAATTGCTTCAGTCTAAAAGAATTTACTATTTGTGATTCTAAAGCATTATAATTAATTCTATTTTGTTTTAACCATTCTTGAAATTTTTGTTGGTCTTCCAGTTTTCTTTGCAATCTAAAATCAATAATAGCCTGTTGAATAACTGCTGTATCTACATTTATATCTTCCCTAGATTGCAATTCTTTTTCTATCACATATTGAGTTACAATTTCTGTGACAAAAGATTGTAACTTTCCAGAAGCTTGCAAATATTTTAAACTTTGTCCCCATGATAATTGTTCTGCACCGATTGTTAATAGTGGTTTAGATTCCATTGGTAAAATTCTGCCCTTTACTAATATGTTTATTTACATACAAATTTTAGTCTATCCTAATTCATATTCAAAATTTGATTCAAGCAACTTTAATTATAAGTTATATAGCAATCGTAAATGATATTAGAGGAAGTATTATACAGTAGATTTCGGGCAAATGATGTAAAGGGTAAATGCTAAAAATTACTTGGTGTGAGATTTTGTCCACCTGGGTGTACCTAATAAAAAATGACAATGGAAAGGGCTATATTAAGTAATTCTCATTACTATATAATACCAAACTATAGCTAATAGAATTGCAGCGATCGCTCCAATTAAAGTATTTATAATATTTACTATTTCATTTGTTAACCATTCAAACTCAGACTGCATAGTTGCCCCAATTACACTTTCCAAATTAGTAGCTATAAACGCTGCAATAACACAAAATACTATTCCTATCAAATCAATTAAACCTACAGTCCAACCAAGACAGGCGATCGCAAAAGAAGCAACAATACCTGCTAAAGTACCCTCTAAACTAATAGCTCCCTCGGTTCCCCGTGGCACTGGTTGTAGAGTTGTAATTAAAAAAGTCTGCTTACCATAAGCTTTCCCTACCTCGCTAGCACAAGTATCAGAAAGCTTGGTGCTAAAACTAGCTACATAACCTAACATTAGCAAGAATGGTAAATTTTCTATATGTGGATATTTCGGGTATAATGAGACAATTACCCAAACTCCTACAGCACAAATAGCAGCAGTCAAAGCCGAACCCCAAACATTTTCTGGCCCTCTAGCCCCTTCCCGCTTTTCTGCAATTCCGGCTGCTTGCTTTTCGGCCATTCCAATGCGAGTCACCCCAGAACCCACTAAAAAATAAAACACTACTACTGCATATCCAGACCAACCTAAACTACCCCAAATTAAAACTCCCAGTATCCAAGCATGAACTATTCCCCCTAGAGTTAATAATTTTTTTGGGGCAAAATAAACTAGACTAAGTAAAATAGTATTTAAAATTATAGCTACTAACCAGGGATTCACAAAATTAATATTAGATAACATTATATCTACTCACTGAAAACATCTATTCTAATTTTAGCTTGATGTTTGCCCTAGAAAATAATATTTATATATTACAAGGAAATAACTATGAATCAAGTTATTTTTCATTTAGCCTTTCCTGTCAATAATATTGCCAAAACAAAAGAATTCTATGGCAATGGTTTAGGTTGTGAAGTTGGGCGAGAATCTCGAAATTCAGTAATTTTAAATCTTTATGGCAATCAAATTGTTGCGCATGTTGCTAAAGAAACTTTAGAACCACAAAAAGGAATTTATCCCAGACATTTTGGTTTAGTTTTTAGTCGAGAAAGTGACTGGGAAACTTTATTGGAACGTGCTGAAAAAAATCAATTAAAATTCTATCATCAACCTAAGCGGAGGTTTACAAATTCTCCTTTGGAACATCGTACCTTTTTCCTAGAAGACCCATTTCATAATTTGCTAGAATTCAAATATTATTGTCATCAAGAAGCCATCTTCGGCTGTAATGACCATAAAGAAGTTGGCGATGTTATAGCAGTTTAGAGGTTTTTGCAGTTTATGATAAGTTTATTAACAGTAAGACTACTTTAGGGAATTTGCGAAAATAGCCAGAATAAAGAACAAGAATTATTGAATTTTAAACTCTTAATTAAACAAATTGTATTTGGAATGTAATTGTTTCAACTTCTACCGTATAAATTCATAATTACGTTTTGATTTACACTCTACTTTCAGTTCCTCAACAATTACTTTCAAAACCTTTTCATCTGATACCATCCAACCATGAAGGAAAACATCTATTTTGATATCTTTACCCACTGGTACTTGAGAACTTCTAGGGGGTAAAATCATAGCATCATAAGGAGTCCAGATTGAGGTAAAATTCACCTGATCTAACAAAGCAATATCCTGATTTATATCTTGCAGAAAAAGACTTTTAGGACGCATTTGAATTGCTGCTGGTAAACCTAAAGCGTAACCTGTTAATGTGCCATTATGAGGAGAAGAAATAGTAATAAAACTTTCTACTTTATCAATACCTCCTAATCTTTGAACATAATAACGACTTACTATTCCTCCCATACTAAAACCTATTAAATCAAAGGGTTGATTAGGTGGAAATGTTTGATCTACATAATTCGCTACTTGTTCGGCTAATTTGTCTAAACCTAAAATACCGTAATTAGGAATTAAGTTAAGAGAGTATACTTCCCATCCTAATTTTTTTAGGTATCGAGACATTTTATCAAATATTCTTATAGTGTCAAAAATTCCATGAATTAATAATACTGGATTAGGTTTTTTTAAACTTTCCATATATTTCTTTTTAAATATCAAGTTAAAACAAACTGCAAGGTTTACAAAAGAGGGGTTTAAAGTTTGTCAGCATAAGATGTATGAGTGCCAAAATTAGGAAAGCTGAAAATTGTATGGCCAAGGAAACTACCATTAGCTCTATCATCAGCATGTAAAGTTTTATGAAGAAATATGGATAAAAGTTGCACTATCTCATAGACTGATTCTATCAGTATTAAGCTCCCAGCAAAGCAATACTAGAAAAAAATCATTATTAGGAGATAAAAATCATGTTAGCCTTTATAGGAGGATTATTTGCCGGAATTTTCGGTATTTTGCCTTTTTCAAAAAAGTCAGAGTATATATTAGAATTTGATAAGATTGAGGGAACCAATACCCCCAAGCAAGAATCAACTCAAGCTAATGTAGTAGCAGCATCTACAAAAACAGAAACTAAACCTCAACCTGCTCAACCTGCTAGTTCTGAAAATTTAAAAGAGGCAAAAGCTGAACTCACTGATGCTAAAAAAGAAGCTAAATCTACTACTCCTCAAAAAGCAATACCACAACCTGTGGAAACAAATGATACAACTTCTCAGAAACCAGAAGAGTTAGTATCATTTGCTTCTAGGCCTCTGACCCCCATAACTACTGCCAAACGTCGTCCTGGTCGTAGCATTAAGAGTTTTTCTGATCTAACTAAAGGTATGAACTTACCAAGATAGTCTTGTATGCGAAAAGCTAGGGTCAATATTCCCAACCCCCACGAATAAAGTCTTCCTCTTAAATTAGTTTTATGAAGCAGTATGTCAAGTTTTTAAGAAAACTAAGCTACTATATAGCTGAAATGCTGGGTCCCACATTGTCTCTATTTTACGGGGTATATCAATGTGAGACTTGAGGTGACTTAATAGTTGGGTATAATCTCGACAAGTCACTTCTCCAAAGGGAGTAAAATCTGACCAAGTTTGCACTTTACCTAATTTTTGATCGATAATATTTACTAACTCATTCCATTTACCTCTATTAGTTGTTTGTAGCCTTAATAGGGATTGCTCTTGAGTCTGAATATTAAGAGTAATTCCTTTTTGATGTTGATAATTTTGGTCACAGAATCTAATAATACTACGACGACTAGGAATGTGTAAATCTAATATATTTGCATAATCTTGAGTCATTTTTTTATGACGAATTTTTTGGGAACGTCGCCGAGGATCGTAATCCATTACATTCATAAAAATAGGTAATAATCCTTTAACTTTTGTTACTACTTCTGACCAGTCAAAATTTAAATTCCCCATTTGATCTTGCTCATTTAAACAAACAATATTTGCTTGGGGAGAAATAGATTGAAAATATTGCACTCTAAAAATATGTATCTTTTCAATATCTGATATTTTTGCCCAAAATACAGGAATACCAGTTTTGAGCATTTCTTGGCCATAAACCTTTAATTCTCCAATTGCTCCCAGTCGATAAATTCGCCAACCTCTATTTTGTAATTGCATTCTGGCAGAATAAGGGTCAATTTTCATAATTTTTGCCAGATTTTTAATTGCTTCCTGTTTGTTTTCTTTGCTAACTGGTTCAATAATAAGTAATCCTGGTTCTATATTTTTAGGATGAGATTTGGCAGTAGCGATCGCTTGTTGTTGGCGATTTTTTTCTATATTTTCTATTCTTTGTAAACCTTGACGTGCTTGTATAACTACTTGTGGGTTTGTTGCATTTTTCAGTAATTTTCGATAGAATTTTTCTGCTGATTTTAGTTTATCTATCTCTTCATGCCATTGACCAATATATAGTTGCACCCACGGATTTTGAGGATATTCTTTTTGTAATTTTTTTAGTAGCTTAGCTGCCTGTCCATAATTTTTTTCTTCTAGCAGAGTAGCAACTTCTTTAATTTCTTTCATATATAATAATCGTCCTATTTTAGCTGCTACAAAATATTTCGGAGTTCTTAGTTCACAGTAAATATAATCCCTACCTAGTATAACATTGGACGGAAAAGATACCAAATGCTTTCTTATGTAACATCATATGGTTACTTAAAAAAATAACTCCAAAGGGTTTAGAGATGAATTTAAGAAAGTACTTTTGATAACCGTATTTGGTATGATTTTAAATTCGCCTAGTGTCAGAGAGTATCAACAAACCCTAAATAAGGGGTTAGGCGATGGGGTAATCCTGCTTTTATACCCGGATTTGGTATAATACTTTCGTTTAGAAACTATTGAACCCACATTCCGCACTTCTTAAAATGAAATTGATAAGTTTTATTAATCTATCGCCCCGAATGCTCTCCCTGAAAGCCTTATAGCTATGAGCATCGATTTTTACTATTATAAAGAACCATAACTCATTTTCTCATAAGAAA
This sequence comes from Trichodesmium sp. MAG_R04, assembly GCA_023356515.1. Taxonomy (GTDB): domain Bacteria; phylum Cyanobacteriota; class Cyanobacteriia; order Cyanobacteriales; family Microcoleaceae; genus Trichodesmium. The sequence continues at coordinate 13,939 of JAKQYG010000023.1, forward strand.
TTAGTTATTGATAAATTTTATTGATACTAAGTTCTATAAATCAAGGTTTTTGGTATAAGTCTATTTGAAAATGTAAATATACATAAAGATATATGAAGATCTGCGGAATGTCGGATTGAAACAAAACAGGACTTACGCAAAATTTGCGTAAGTTCTGATAATTTATAGATTCCAAATTGACTCTATACTTTTCTTACAGCAGATAAGGTGCAAATGAGGTACAGAGTAAATGGTGAAAATATTGTAGTGCAGGCATCTTGCCCGCGATATGTGTACCTCATAACAACGGGAAGCGCTCTATCTCCAATACAGCAGCAACTAGAGATAATGCAACTAAAGAAGCTGTAACCCCTCTTAAGATACGCTTACCAAGAGAAACAGCTTGAAAACCTGTAGCGATCGCTCCTTCTATTTCCTCATTAGTCCAACCTCCTTCGGGACCTATAGCAATTACTATTGATTCCAGTTTTTGATTATGCAATAAACTCTCCAGTAAGAGAGGATAATTATTACGAGCAATACATATATACTTATGATAATTAGTAGATAGAATTTGATTCTCAAATAATGATAAAGCCGCAGAATATTCTAAAGTTTCTCTAATTTTGGGAACTACTTGACGCTCTGATTGTTCTGCAGCTTCAGTAGCAATTTTCTGCCACCTTTTTAATTTTTGGAGACTAGGTTTAAGCAAAGTTCTAGAACTAATAACTGGTAAAATATAAGTTACTCCTAATTCCGTACTTCGTCGTACAACCTCATCAAAATTATTTCCTTTAGGTAAAGCAGAAATCAGAGTTAGCTCTATTGGTAATTCATTTTTAATCGAAATTTCTTGTTCTAAAACAGCAGTTAACTCAGTTTTTATAGAAATATCCGGTGTAAGTTTAGCTAACCACGATTTCCCCTCACCATCCATTGCAATAAATTTTTCTCCTACTCCCAGCCGTAAAACTCGCCCTAGATAATGCTGTTGTTCAACAGTTAAAAAAATCTGTTGTCGATAAATCTGTTGGGGAGCGATCACTAATCTTTGCAAATCAGCCATTCATGAAAAAATTTAATAGTTACATTTCTGCGAGAATTGATTCAACAGACTTATTTTAAGACGTAGAACTTATCCCGCAGAAATCTAAAAATATCAGCATTCAGCCTTTTTTTTGTGAATTAGAAAAATAGATTTGCTATAAATAGCAGCAGCTTTCGAATGTCACTTCATCCATGCTTGAGCATTTTACTTTAGTTTTTCAAAACAATCATAGAACTACATGTTGTCTCTAGGCAAACTCATTTAAAACCTAACATCCTTAAAGAACATAAATCAAATAAGACCAGAAAATTTGTAGTTCGTGCTTGGGAAATTCCTTGAACATAATTGAATTTTCTCCGGCTTTATTTTGCTTTAATTCCTAAAGTCCAAGAAGTTTAAATCTCAGATGTATTTGCCTTACATTTTGTCGAAAGCAAATGCCTAAGAGCTGATAGCTGAATACTTACCTAAGAATTACTTTCATCATTAGTAATTAAGCTTTCATTTTTCCTAACTCTTTCCAGGTATTCTGCAATAGCTTCAGTTGCTAATTGAACTACTGGTTTACCCTGACGCTTAGACTCCTCTTTTAACTTGGTATAGATTTCATCCCTTACGCTAACCCGATGTCGCATTTTGCTCGTATCCTTAGGCTTATCCAGGGGGGCTGCAGGTTGACCCACTTCTTCGCCTACGGTAACAGGCGTTGTCGTTGCTACAGTAGATTCACTCACTTCTTCAACTACAGTAGTAGGTGTTGTAGTTGCTACAGTAGATTCACTCACTTCTTCACCTACTGTAGTAGGTGTTGTAGTTGCTACAGTAGATTCACTCACTTCTTCACCTACTGTAGTAGGTGTTGTAGTTGCTAATGTAGATTCACCCAATTCTTCACCTATAATAGCAGGGGTAGATAATGTTGTATTAGTATCACTACTAAAAATAGGACTTTTTGTAGTTTGATGGGTGCTTAGAGACTGAGTTTCAGTAGTTGTTGGTAAAGCCGTTGTTGTCGTTTGAGTCACAGTAGTTGATGGAGTTACTAAAGAATTCATAGGAATCACTTCCTGATTATCTTCCAGATTGTTATTTATGGATTCCTCTTGAGGTTTAATATCTGTATCTGGAGTTTTCTCAGTAACACCTGCAACTACTGGCATATTGTTTTCAGAATTAATCGAGGTCAAACTTGAATTGTTAATATCTGTATTCATCGATAAACTAGATTGATAGTTGATTACAAACTTACGAATGGCTTCAATACCGACACGATCACAGAAATCACCGAAATTCTCATCTGGTTGCCTTTGTTGCTCAAAATAGATAAATATTGGCCCCAAATCAGCTTCCAGATTATTGATATGCAGTTTGTCGATATAAGGCTTTGCCAGTCGTGTTTGATTGGACGAACCCCCCAACCAAATCTGATAAGTATCAGAAGCACTACCGACAAATCCTAATTCCGCCATGTAGGGTCTAGCACAGCCATTGGGACATCCTGTCATTCTAATTACAAAATGCTCCTGTCCTAGTCCCACCTTGTCCAACAATAACCTAATTTGTCCCAGTATGCCAGGCAAGGCCCTTTCTGATTCTGCTATTGCTAATCCACAAGTCGGAAAAGCCGGACAGGCCATACTATAGCGTACTAAGAAATCAATATCTTTTTCTTTGCTGATACTGTGTTGATTTAAAATTTTTTCTATTGCTTGTTGCTGCTTTGGTTCAATTTCGTAGAGAATGATGTTCTGATTGGGCGTTAAAAGCATAGGTAGCTTAAACAAACTAATTATTTTTCGCAAAGCTGTTTTAAGCTGAAATGAATCTTCATCTTTGACACGGCCATTTTCAACAGAAATTCCTAAAAAAAGCTTTCCATCCCCCTGTTCATTCCATCCCAGAAAATCCAAATATTTCCATTCTGGTAGAGATTTAAACGGAGCAATAGATTTACCAAAATATTCTGTTAACTTGGCCTTAAATTTTTCTACTCCCCAATCATGGAGTAAATACTTCATTCTAGCATGGCGACGGTTGCTACGATCACCATAGTCTCTTTGAGTAGCTACTATAGCTTTTACTAAGTCATATATATATTCTTTGGGTACATAACCAATTTCTTGGGCTAAACAAGGAAAAGTTTCCTCTTTTCTATGAGTGCGACCTAGGCCACCTCCTGCTAAAACATTAAATCCTTCTAATTCCCCTGCTGTATTAGTAATTACAACTAGACTAAGATCTTGAGTATACAGGTCTATAGAGTTATCTCCTGGAACTGTAACAGCACACTTAAATTTTCTAGGCATATAGTGAGCACCATAAATTGGTTCTTCACTATTAGGGAATGTTGTGCTATTACTATTAAATAATCTAGCTGCTTTTAGCTCAGGAACTTCTTCTGCACTAATTACTTTTTCTCCATCTAGCCAAATCTCGTAATATGCCCCTGTTTGTGGTGTTAATAAATCTGCTATTTTATTAGCATATTCTCTAGCGTATTTATATTCAGGACGATTTTTATAGGGAGCTGGTGGAGACATCACATTTCTATTCAAATCTCCACAAGCACCTAGTGTTGAACCCATACTTTTTATTATGGATGATATAACTTTTTTGAGGTTTTTCTTTAATACTCCATGCAACTGAAAACCTTGTCTAGTTGTCACACGAAGTGTTCCGTTACCATATTCATGAGACAAATTATCTAGGGTCAGAAAAAGTTGTGGCGGAATAAACCCACCCGGGTTCCGGGTGCGAAGCATCATTTGATAATCTTTTCCTTGCCCTTTAATTCTATTACCTCTGTCATATTGTTGATAAGAACCGTGGAATTTAAGTATTTGAACAGCTTCTTCTGTGAAGTGAGTTGTATCTTCCAACAGTTGAGTTGCCAAAGGCTCCCGCAAAAAATCACTATTCTCTTTTATTCCTTCTAGCTTAGAAGGCTTTTGTTCTTTAGGCATTGAAATTTGAAATGGGGTTATCATAGATGAAAGTGTAAATTACTGCTATTTTACCGATTCAGTATAGTTACTTTTTGAGTATTGCTTTCGAATCACAATTAATAACTTAATTTTTACTTGATTTTATTTATTAATAATTTACTCTACTTCGTTTTTACTAATTTCTTGGCTTTAGCTTCTCACAACAATTGATACATTTCTATACAAATAATTAATAATTCATTAGTTTATAATTATACTCTAACACAACCATATTTTGTCAACCTCTACTAAATTTTTAGGTTTACTTTTTTCACTATGATCACTATATTTCTTAGATTAATTCAATTTTAGAATTAATCTAATATATGATCTATGCCTTACCCATAAGTGCTGAAATACCTACTATGATTGTATTCTAGAAAAGTGAATTTAAAGGAGAAAAATCATGCAATCATGGGCAGCAGAAGAACTAAAATACACTAATTT
>JAKQYG010000230.1 GCA_023356515.1 Trichodesmium sp. MAG_R04
GTTTAATTACCTTCCTGTTCGTCCGCGTATCAGCCTCTGCTAGCAAACTCACTCATTTGACAGTTAGAGCTTTGTCCGCATTTAAACCAGCTTTACGGATTGATGTTCAGTCTCTACCGTGTGGTCTACGCTGTTAACCCAACAACAAGGCAGTAGGAATTTCACCTACTAAGGATATAAGAGTTTTCCATGACCGATGTTTTACCATCATGTATTTGCATGGAAAGCCTTTTCTACCAGCTTTACAGCGGTTTTGTGCAAGCCAACAAGTCGCACAAAGCACAAGTTTCCATAATTTATATGGGTTGGCCCCGACAATCTTCCCAAGAGATCGCTGCCTAGAGTTACATGGTGTACTTCAAATGTATCATAAGAATATAAATTATGAAGTCACAAGTAAAAAGAAAATTATAGTGGTTAATAGGAGTCAACAATTCAGTAAATATAAATACTTAGGTTGACTTCTCCCCGCTTTACAAAGACGGGAATTGTTAAACGATGCTACGCAGAAGGTTGAAACCGTGCTGCTTCGCAATCTTTTAATGATACGAGAATCCAAAAAATACCGTTTTGACAGAGTCAAAACTGCCCTACACACCTTGGTTAAATTAAAATTTTACTGTGGGCTTATCTTTCTGATTATTATCTTAGGTTACAGTTCCAACCAAGAAAAACTTGGCCTTCTAATACTTTTTGCCTATAGTCTTTTCATGGACTTTTCTACATTTTCTGACTATAGTATATAAAGTTTTCTGCTTAATGGTGAGGCTATAAACTACACACCAATAATCCTTTGTTGGGTATAACTATAGCTTCGAAAATTAAACTAATCTAGTACCAATTTTAAAAGCTTATTAACAACTCGGAAAGCGCAAAGGTCAATAAATGGCTGATTTAGGCCCAAAAACCTTATCTATATCATTATCATTCTTTTGGGTAGACATGGGTAGAGAAATAAAGTAGTAGTGCTTAGTTATACCTACTTTATGCACCATCAGTCCCTAAACAATTCTTGTCAGTAAGTCCTATTTATAATGATACAGATCCAGATTGAAATATGATATATTTCTAAAGTTAGTTACAATATCACCAAAGAGCTCAGAGGTCAATGAAGAAAAATATATAAGAAAATACACTTAATGTTAAGTCATTTGTTATTATGTAAAAGATTATTAAAGATTAAGAAGGGACACTAAAAGTAAACTGAACTGTATATTATCTGAGGTGCTTGTTGCAACCAAATTTCTCCAATGGGCGATTTTAAGATTTATTACAGGTTATTACCCTTAATATAGAGGTCCCAACTTAAGATTTCATTTCTCACCCCAACTAGCGAGAAAGGAAAAGGGCATCTGACCTTGATTATCTCTTTTTAAGAGAACACACAGAAACCGCTTAACTGTTAATAGTTAACTCTGGTGCTATCAGTTTAGTGGATATTGTTGGCGGCAAAGGCATATTAACCTACCAAGATATTATCTATAAACTATTAATTATCGTCTAATAGTTGATAGTTAGCATAGGGTTTACGATCGCTTATCGTTAAAAGTAAATCCGCCTCCAAGTTGGGTAACTAAGGAACCAGAGATTAGATTACGTGTAAACGTCACAATACAATAAGCGAGAAACCTGAATGCTTCTATCAATTAAGTTTATGCGGTTTGCTTAACCGTTAATGCCTGTGGACGAAGTGCTGCCAATAGTCTCGGTTGAAGCAGGAAGTAAACATCAAATTGTCATGTTGTGACGTTTTGTATAAGTTTTATGGAGCAAAATGAATGGATTTGTCATTTGCAAGTTTAGGAATTTCAGAGGAACGTGCAAATCATTTGGAAACAATTGGTTTTACTGAACCTACTCCGATTCAAGTTCAAGCAATACCGCATTTGCTGGCAGGAAAGGATATTGTGGGTCAGGCTCAAACAGGAACAGGTAAAACTGCAGCCTTTTCGTTACCCATATTGGAGCAAATTGATATAGATATTAATGCAGTTCAAGCATTAATTTTAACTCCGACTCGTGAGTTGGCACTGCAAGTCACAGAGGCAATTCGTCAATTGACTGGTTTGGAGAGTAAAGGTCCTATTAAGCGGCGATTATTTATTCTAACTGTTTATGGGGGACAGTCTATAGAACGCCAAAGCCAGCGTTTGCAAAAGGGTGTTCATATTGTAGTAGGAACACCAGGGCGAATTATAGATATGCTGAATAGAAATAGCTTGAAGCTAGATAATTTGAAAATAATGATTTTAGATGAAGCTGATGAAATGTTGAGTATGGGTTTTATTCAGGATGTGGAAAAAATTCTGGAAGCTTCACCAGATAAACGTCAAACAGCTTTCTTTTCTGCGACCATGGATTATTCAATCCGAAGACTGGTGAATAAGTATTTGCGATCGCCAATAACAGTTAAAGTTGCCCAACAAAAAACTACTCCTAAGCGGATCACTCAAACTGCGTATGTAGTACCTCGTGGTTGGTCTAAAGGAAAAGCTCTACAGCCAATTCTAGAACTAGAAGACCCAGAAGCAGCTTTGATATTTGTCCGCACAAGGCAAGCTGCAGCAGAACTGACAAATCAATTACAATCAGCAGGTCACAGTGTTGATGAGTATCATGGTAACTTAAACCAGTCTCAACGGGAACGGTTGTTAACTCGCTTCCGAAATCAACAAGTACGTTGGGTTGTGGCAACTGATATTGCAGCTCGTGGTTTAGATGTGGATCATTTAACTCATGTAATTAATTACGATTTGCCTGATAGTGTAGATAGTTATGTTCACCGCATTGGTCGTACAGGCCGTGCAGGCCGGGAAGGAACAGCAATTTCCTTGATTAACCCTGCGGATAAGCGGAAGTTACGGTTAATAGAACGTCATTTACGCCAACGTTTGAATACTCGTTCAATTCCTAAACGGTCTCAAATTGAAGCTCGACAATTACAGAAGTTACAAAATAAAGTGCGAGATGCTCTGAGTGGAGAGCGGATGGCTTCTTTCTTGCCCTTAATTTCTCAATTAGGTGAAGAATATGATCCTCATGCGATTGCTGCTGCAACTTTACAGATAGCTTACGATGAAACTCGTCCTGCTTGGATGGGACTTGATTATGCTCAAGAGGAAGATGAACCTATGTATGAAACTCCTAAACCAAGGTTGAAAAAGCAGCTACCTAAGAAGTCTCATCGTCAAAGTTATTCTGAGAAAAATAAGAATTTAAAGGATGAGATGCATGTAGAAGAGGCATCTGTTTCACAGAATAACTAACATAACTTACACACACATACATCAAATCATATACTATCGAGCTAGCATTAAACTATACTAGACACAGTGGTTTTCGTAAGCTCCTAATTAAGTTATGTGTGGTCGAATAAGAATTTTAGAGACGTTATCAATCACGTCTCTAATTTTTTTTAGAGGGAGTAAAGTCCATATATTTTTTTTTAAACTCATACTAAATCCGGGTATAAAAGTAGACTTGTCCCATCGCTTAATCCGTTATTTAGTAAAGGCTGTAACTTTAAAAAATACCCTCTCACTAAGGCGGATTTGGTATCAGATTACATCATATCTGGTGTGCCATTCGTTTGGTTTAAGTAGGGCTTGCTGAAGAAGTCTTTTTCAGGAGTAGGGAATCCATCCCAAAATCTCCTTAAAATAAGTTGTGTGTCATTTCACCACTAAGGACATAATAGTTTTCCGATGGCCATATATTCAAGCTTCTATTATAATTAGCTACGCAAAGCTTACTCAACCTACTTTCAGCAGTTTTACTGGCCAAAAAATTGCACCAACTCCATAGGATATGAGCTATACCAACTACCAGAAACTCTGCTATATTTGAATTTTATATTTATAGATATTATTAGTTCGAGCAAATGCTTAATATTTAGAGACTTGGGTTATAAAGAAAAGCAATTTTAGCAGATTCCAAGTGTAGCAAGACTTTTTGAGAAATATTATTACTGTCACAAAATTATGAACTTTATTTAATTCAATTAGCATTCCTTAGTAGAACAATAATCTGAACTTTAGAATCAGTAAATAATTTTTTTCATAAAGCTATTGTAATAAATATTTTTTGTGTTATTATGTCTATAAATATGTGAGTACCAGGGGTCGATGCCCGAGTGGTTAATGGGGGCGGACTGTAAATCCGCTGGCTACGCCTACGCTGGTTCAAATCCAGCTCGGCCCACTCACCAAGAAAGGATTGAAAAAACGCCCGTGTGGCTCAGTGGTAGAGCACACCCTTGGTAAGGGTGAGGTCACGAGTTCAATCCTCGTCACGGGCTTTTCTCCATAACATAAGTTTTTTTACTTATTTGCTTCCTCATAATAGATTTGTTAGGTATCAGAAGGTATTACCATCTCCAGGGGTTGAAAGAAAGTCAAAACAATTTGTCTCGTTGCATAAGTCCTGAAAATAGTAAACTAAATAAAGGTTCTACAGAAGCGTGAATGTAGTCAAAGATAGAGGAACCATTGTGTTTAGCTGGTTCCCTTACTTGAAGCAACTGGCATGGTATTGTAGTTAACACAGCCAGGATAACACCTGTAAAATAAGGATATACCTTATGGGATTATATTTTTATAGACTATAGCAAAATAAATAAACTATTTGTTGGGGAAGGTGGTATGACACCTACAAAATTGTCAGATTCAGAAAAATCCGAGATTATTAAGCTGTATCAAACTACAGAAGAGAATACCATTACTCTAGCAGACCGCTATGGAGTAAGTAGTTCTACGATTAGACGGATATTGCAAAGCAATATACCAGAAGATGAATATAAAGACTTAGTTCAACAAAAACAAAAGCGTCCATCTCGTACCCCCAAAAATATAGATCAGCATACTGACGACTTGGATAAATTAGTAGGTAGGGAAATTTTAGACAAAGAAGAACCAGACGATAGGGAAGATGAAGTATATGGCACGGTAAAAAGACGACGCCGACGTTCTTCTTCATCTAGTGATGCTGAAACTAAACAACCGATAGAATTGTCCAAATTACCTTTAACTACTCAATCGACTCAGGAATCGAATAATATATTTGAGGTTGCTTACGGTCCCCCTGCTGAAGAAATACAAGAGATTTTAGCAGCAGATTTACGAGAGCAACCACAAAATTTAGATGATTTCGAGAATGATGATTTAGAAAATTTTGATGGGGAGTTCGATGATGAAGATAAGTTTGAAGAAGAAGGAGCAGAGACTTTTTATAACATATCTATTCACAACTCTAGTTACTCCGAAGTTAAAGTACATAATCTGACTGAGGCAGTTTTGCCAAAAACTTGCTACTTAGTAGTAGATAAATTTACAGAGTTAGTGACCAAACCCTTAATAGCTTTTGGGGAATTAGGCAAAATACCTGAGGAAGAGTCTCAGGAGAAAACTTTACCAATTTTTGACAATCACCGGGTAGCTCATAGATTTTCCGCTCGTAACCAAAGGGTACTGAAGGTTCCTGATAGTAGAGTTTTACAAAAAACTACAGTATATTTGCAAGCAAAGGGAATAACTCGACTACTCATTGATGGTCAAGTCTACAAGTTATAATGAGGACTTATCAAGTGTTTACAAAATCATACTTTGTTGATAAATCGTAACATGGTTGGGATATCAAGATTGAAATCAGGGACAATTTATGGTTTCCCCTAAAATCGGAAATCCTCTTGACTATCTTTTATATGTCTAAGAGCAAAAAAAGGTGGCAAAAGAATTGAACTAATGATAACTCCCATGCTCATACTAACGGACAAGACTACTCCTATGGGCATCTGGATAGACTCAAATTCAAAAATTGTTAAACCAAATATCTTGAAAAATATCTTTAAGGATATTGGAGTGGCGTTTTGAACTGAGAGTATTGCAATCCCGCTTACCCACAATGCCAGAATTATACTGTAAATAATTGGCAAGAAAAATTTTTGCATCGCATATTTCATGATATAGTACGAATACCCGAGGCTTGCCGATCAACTCTTAAAGCATTGAAATATAAAGACTTTAGCCGTTTTTGTTCGAGAAAAGTACCAGCTTTTAGGTCTAAAAAGCTAAGAAAATTAGCACCTGTGGAAAAAAACATGCAAAAATTAAAAGTCAAAAGCCAATTATTGGTTCCTATCTTCTCTGTAATTCCCATTTATTCTAACTTCTAACTTCTTCTCTCACTCATAATAATTTTTCGGCAAAAACTGATTGTAAGTCTACCATGAATAATTGCAAAAATAAAGCATATACTACCTCAAGAATATATAGTAATTATCACTCAGCTATCATTTAAAGGGCTTTTTTATGTCTTTCCTACATTCCGCACGTCAAAATCTAGTATATTAAACTAGCGATTGAAAGCTATGCCTGATAATAACTATGAAGCTTGTAAGTAGAAATATATATAAGCTATTAATAATTATTAGCGATAATAGAAGCTGTAATCCAACTTCTTCCTTAAAAATACCCTTATAGTATATTTGTGGTGCGGAATGCGGGTTCTTTCATTGAACTTTGTACTTTGCTTTAAAGAGTTGTTATTCTAAACTCCTCTGTATGAAAAATATTATAAATTCCATATAAATCATTTAAATTTATAAATGCTAGTTCCTTTAACCCGTAAAACATTTGAACAATTAATTCCAATTGTAGCTACAGGCGATCAATATAAATATTATTGGGGTCGGTTATCTGATGTCTTGAAACGAGCTTTAATTTCTGCTGTTTCAGTTTTGACAATTGTCTTAATTAATGTACTTGTTCATGATGATGGTGACCCTTTGTTCTTATTGGTTGGTATTATGG
>JAKQYG010000231.1 GCA_023356515.1 Trichodesmium sp. MAG_R04
CAATGGTATTGGATTGAAGATTTGACAAAAATGCCGATGGCTAAAGCAATGGCTAATTTGTTAATGCAAAGCTAAATACTTTAGGAATGAGAATTAAATCAAGTCCTGAATTTTGTGAAATAACTCAGATGATATGGACTTTAGACAATTTACAGTGCTTTTCAAATTGATGAGCTACATCGCCATAACCAAAACCTTGTAGGGACGTTGCATGCAACGTCCCTACTGTAGTAGACCGATATGAAAACTGCTGTAACTTGTGTAAATCAGGACTTACGCACGGGCAACGAGGGTGAGGGCGAATGCCATTCGCTTCTACATGTGGCGTTTTCAAGGTGAATTTGCGTAAGTTCCTGTAGATAATAAAATCCTCATTCCTTAACTCAAAAAAAATTATCATGACTCAGCATTAAAATTAGCTCTCATGCTAAATCTACAACAACCCTACTATCTTTGCCTCTAACTCTTTCCAACGAGCGATCGCCTCTCATTCCTCTAAAATATAATCTTCATCAGATCGGATCTAAAAAATGGGTGGCGTATAACAGCGATCGCTATTGAGGTGGCTTCATACTAACCTGTCGCCAATCCTGTAAACTTAAGCATATAGGGCGACCTATCTCCTAACACGATATCAGATTTAGGTACTCCTGCTGCAATTAACTCATTAGCTATTCCTGCTTCTGCTCCATCTCCTTGAATCCAAAATTTCCCCGACCTAATCTCAACGTCAATAACACATCCAAAAACTCGTCCTTCTCCAGACCATCCGACATGAAACATCAAATAGCGATCGCGAAGGAAGTCGAAAGCAATTTGAGTTTTTACTTCCCCATTCTCATTATCACCCTCAGAATGTTTTTCGACAATTGAACAACACTTAACAGTTAACAGAAGTAGATTTTTTACACAGTAAATTATAATGCAAGTGGGTAGAAAATGCACTTTTTTTGTCAAAATAATGTTAGCCCCAGGTAGTTCACCTTATGGGATTTCGACTCACCACAAAGCCCAAAATGTCTTCATCTATACCTTTTAGCTTCAAATATCCATGCTTCTTCACCATCCGACTATCGAGATATTGGGCTACTGTTGCCGATACCAAAATTGTATTTGGCTCTGCTGCCTCCTCTAAACGAGCTGCAATATTTACCGATGGGCCAATAGCTGTATAGTCAGAGCGCTCTGGACCACCAAACATCCCCACTACAGCATTCCCCTGATGAATACCACAACGAAACCTCATCGGAGGTACCCCATTTTCGCCAATCAACTTCAAATTTTGCCAACGATCATTCAACTTATCTAAAGCTTTCAACATTGCCTGAGCTGAAGCTATTGCACGTCGCACTTGCTCCTGTGGAGTCAACTCCTCAGGTGAACCATAAATTGCCATCACAGCATCCCCCACAAACTTATCCACAGTACCACCATTAGCAAAAATAGCTTTTGTCATTTCTGCCAAATATTCATTCAATAATATTGCAATACCAGACGACTGCAAAACATTCGACATTCGAGTAAAACCCACAATATCACTAAATAAAACTGTTACCAACCTTGGTTCTGGCGTCAAATCCAAAGCCAATTTTCCTTGTGCTGCTCGCTGCACCATTTCCGGTGGTAAAAATCGCCTTAATACTGATTCGGTCAAGTAATAATTCAACTTTTGCACCTGTCGCTCATTCTCTTTCAAAACCAATAAATTTCTTACTTCTGCTAACAATTCCCTATCATTAAACGGTTTTGCTAAATAAGCATCTGCCCCTCTTTCTACCCCTTCAATTCTAGTATCTTCATCTGCTTTAGCAGTTAACAAAATAATCGGCGTACCTCGCAATTGTTGTTCTTCTCTAATCATTTTAATTAAATCTAAACCAGGCACAACTGGCATCATTAAATCAGTTATAATTACATGAGGATGATGAATTCGTGCCATTTCAAATCCCTCTTGTCCATTCCTAGCCAACACCACATTAAAGTTAGACTTTCGTATGATTCTTGACACATAATTTCTCAAATCTGGATTATCATCTACTACCAAAATAGTAGTTACTGCCGTATCATCATAATTAACTGTGGCAATATTTTCTTGTTGGTCTACAGCTTGTAATTCCTCTAGTTCTTGTAACTCTGCTTCTACGTCCGCTAACTCAACAGCTAACTTAGTAGCATCAAATTCGGCTGGTGTTTCTGATACTTGAGCTACAGGTAAATGGTCCCTGCCTGTTCGCATCGAAACTTGAAAAGTAGTACCTTGACCATAAACTGATTCCACACTGATTTGAGCACCATGAAGTTCTACTAATTCTTTGACTAAAGCCAAACCTAAACCACTTCCTTCATAAGAACGATTTGTTGAACCTTCTGCTTGCCGAAATCTTTCAAACAAAAAGGGAATTTGTTCTTGACGAATTCCAATACCAGTATCTTGTATTTTCAACAGACAATATTCCTGACTAGATTCAATTGAAATTGTAATAGTACCTCCAGCAGGAGTGAATTTCATAGCATTTGATAGCAAATTGTAGATAACTTTATCAAATTTTTCTACATCTAAATAAACTAGTGGGCAATTGTTACTAAAGTATGTAACTAAATTTAGTTCTTTGTTCTGGCAGTAGGGGGTAAATGATTCAACAATATTACGACATAGATCAACAAGACTACAGGGGCGAAAACAAGGTTGCATCCGCCCGGCATCAAGTCTTTGTAAATCTAATAATTGATTTACTAATCTTAAGAGACGACGGGAATTACGTAGAGCGATCGCAGCCGGCTCTGGAGGTAAATCTTCTTTAGAGTTCACTGCTTCCTCTAATAATCCAATCATCAAAGTCAGAGGAGTACGAAACTCATGGGAAATATTCTGGAAAAACTCTGTTTTGAGTCGGTCTGCTTCAATTAGTCTTTCTGCTTGTTGTCTAGTGGTTTGATAAAGATGGGATTGTTGAACAGCGATCGCCGCATGGGAAGCTACTGCTTCTGCCAGTTCAATTTCTGAGGCTTGCCACTGCCGCTCATTAGAATTGCTGCGCAGAGAAATACTGCCAATAATTTTACCATCAACAGTGAGAGGTACTAACATCAAAGAACGAGCATTAAAGCGCAACGAGAGTTCAGATTGATCAAATTTTCTATGGTTATTCAGATTGCTAATTGCTACAGTTTTTTTAGTTTTTAGCAACTCTACTAAAACAGGATTGCTACTAATCGGAACAATTGACTGAGGTAAATTCGTTGAAATAAATAAGTTGTCATAATTAGAAATTTTTGCTTCAGTCGCGGATGTATCTGAAAGAGCTTTAGCTTCAGTAGTACTTATAGAGGATTGAGCTTGAGCATCATATAACCCCACGCAGTTAACATATTCATCAGTTTCCGTCCACAATGAGAGAACGCAACCATCTACCTCTAAAGCTTTGCCTAACTCTTGAGTGATAGCAGCAAAAATATCTTGAGGGTTAAGACTAGAGCGAATCGCAGTTGTGATTGTATTCACCAGAGTTTCCCGTTGGGCCAGACTTCTCAGTTGTTCATAAGCACGAGCTTGAGATAGAGCTAGAGCAGCTTGATCGGTAACTGTTACTAAGAGTTGAACTTCATAGTCTAACCAATTACGATATTCTCCACACTGGTGGAGTGCTAAAACTGCAATTAATTCCGAGCGGGAAAATAGAGGCACAATTAGACTAGAATAGATATTCGTTGTTATGTAAGCTTGTCGGCGTTGTTGAAGTTCTATAGTTTCTCCCTTTAGCGTTTTGTGATTTTGACTATCTGAAATGATTTCTACAGTATTTGTTTCCCAGATAAGATGAGCCAAAATTTCTTGTGGTATCCTAGGGGAATAATCGTTAGCTGATTCTTCAGAGTTATGTTCTTGATTCTCGTAAACAACAAACCATTCGTCTTCTCCATGGCTATCTTGGAAAGGACAACAAATCGCCAAACTCACTTCAAACATTTGACCAATACTTTCTACTATCCTCTGGAGCATCTGCTGATAATCGGGGGCAGAACGGATAGTATTAGTAACTGCGTATAGGAGAGATTCTTGCTTAAGGGCACGACGTAACTCCTCAGTATGAGATTTGAGGACATTATGGGTGTCAACTCCCTGCTTGACTAATGCTTTTAACTCATTGTCATCCCAAGGTTTAGTCACATATTTAAAAACTTTACCAGAGTTGATGGCTTCTACTAAATCTTCTACGTCCGTGTAGCCAGTTAGAATAATCCTAATACTATTAGGATATTTCTCAGCAGTAAGACTTAGAAATTCTGTACCACTCATTTTAGGCATTCGCTGGTCTGAGATAATTACAGCTACTTCCCCAGATTTTTCCAGAATTTCTAGCGCTTCTGGCCCATTCTCAGCTCGCAGCACCTTATAATGTTGGAAAAAGGTGCGATACAAAAGGTCTAAATTATATGGTTCGTCATCGACAACCAAAATTTGTGGTTTAGGTTTTCTTTGTCTGAAATTCATGCACCGCTCTCCGTGCTTTCAGGTCAGTTATGATGAATTATTGTTTATCAGGTACAGTATGGATATAACTCTTCTCGCACATAGTAAATTATAAATGGCCTTTTTCTTCAACTACCTCCTTAATTTAGTATACTCAAACCTATCAGGGAATTTATTAGGATTATCTGTTAATTCTAACCAGTTTCAGCACGAAAATGAAAATTATGATTTATTTCTAAATCTATTTAGATCTTAATTTAAGCAGAAGACCTAATGTTCTCAGATGAGTTTTTCGCTATTGCCATTGCCAATATGAAAGGCGATACGATATAAAAGAAGTACGTCCGATAAGAATACCAGGCTTACATTATCATTTGGAATCATCTTAGTGTTTAATGTCTTTCTTGTATTCCTTGACTAGTCAGTGGGAAGTTCTTCCAAGAACTATTGCTAGCTAAGCCTTATCTCTCAAAATAAGTGATATTAGGCAGTTCATTATAAATATTAAAATCTATATAGATATAGCTTGTGAGTGTATTGTGAGTCCTTTATTTTTTTTCTCAAAGTCTGTTAAACCTCAAGTCAGAAAATATCATCAATTTGACTTTTCAATCCGCATTGCTCAACCACAGGAACTCAAGAGTATTTCCGAAATATTAACTAACTGTTTTCATTCACGTCAAGGAATTATGGGCTATATTTATCCTTTTTTACAAGCAAGTATTTACAAAAATTTACGAAATCGGATCAGTTCTAAAAGTAAGCATCATTTGTGTATTGTTGCTATGATTATCAAAGATACTAAATCTACTAAAAATTTATCTACTATTGGAGGGCAGGATTTAGTGGGAACTGTAGAAATTAGTGTACGATCACTCCAGAAGAATAAACTTTTTTCACTTAATCTTTGGAAGTTAGATGATTTTAACTATGCTTACCTATCAAATTTGGCTGTTGATGTTGATTATCGACAACTAGGAATTGCTCAACAGCTGTTGAATTTTTGTGAGCATAGGGCATTAGAATGGGGGTTTTATGATCTATATCTTCATGTATTAGAAAATAATCATACTGCCCGCAGGCTTTACCATAAAGCTGGTTACAGATTAGAGAAAGCTGAGTGGACTCTTACCTCTTTACTATTTGCCCAACCCCAAAAGTTACTTTTGCGTAAATCTTTTTCGGCTTAAGATTTAAGCCACATTTCGCACTTCAACACTTAGTAAGAATAAAAAATAGTGAGTTAGAAGTCAGGAGAAAATACAGCAAATTTCGGGTAAATAATGTACAGAGTAAATGGTTAAAATCATGTAGTCAAGCATCTAGCCCAGATGGATCTACCTAATAACAACAGAAAGCGCTACATATAGTGGTTAATAGATTCCAAGAAAGTAAAAATATTAACATTCAAACCTCTCGGTTTCGACCATCTTACTTGCTAGCATTGTACCCCCTAGTAGTTTACATAGATAAAATAAATTTTACTATGAGTATTTATGCTTAATATTTTTCTGAGAACTTGACCCATGGGAAAGATCCTATTTGGTAGTATTATGATGTATATAAAATCAAGTAACTAAATATAATAAACTTTTCTGCTTTCTGTAGGCCGCGCTTTCCTTTCTTTCTACAAAAGCGTAAGTATGAAAGCAGAAATAACACAATTTCAGTGTTCAGTTTTCAGTACCTCTAAATAATATGGATGCGAGAGGATATTCGAAGTTTTTTCCTTTATTCCCTTGAAAGAATAGATTATTGACCTTAGCCTTATTTATTGGTCAATCAAGATTATTAACTATAGTATTAACATAATAATCCCCATTACTAGTACGGAAATCATCACACTTCCCAAACATAGCACATAATTAAAATTTATTCCAAATATTTATGAGATAAAAATATTAAATTTAAATCTTCCCAGTGGAGAAATTCTAGCTAAATCGACGGTCAATGAATGGGACTCGATATCCCATTCATTGACCATATTATTGTGGTTTCCTGTACTTGCTTGTTAATATTAAATGGGCCTTGAAATCTGACACTTAACGATCATTTGATACAAAATCCTATTGTATAATCCCACATTCCGCACTTCAATTTGTAACATAAAAATTAGTATGAAATTCGTAGCTCGCTACTGAATTGTTAACTACTATTGTCTACTATCATTTACTTCTTACTTCTTATACCAATTCTCTATGAAGCTGCGCTTAATATAAATTAATAATATACAATAGTTGAAGAAAATCATAGAGCGATCGCGTTCGATAAATACTCTATGAAGTTGCGCTTAATATTG
>JAKQYG010000232.1 GCA_023356515.1 Trichodesmium sp. MAG_R04
AACTGTTCTAGGGCTTATGGCAACTTAGCAGAGGTTTTGGCCGAACAAGGACAGTTAGAAAAAGCAGTTCATTATTGCGAGCAAGCTGTTAAAATAAATCCTGGTTATCAGATAACTAATCTAAAGTTGCGAGAGGCTTTAAGATGAGTTCAGATAATATTCCTTGGCCAACTAATTTAAGTAGTCAAAATTTATTAGCAAAAACAGATAACCATGAATATAAGGAGACTTTAGACCTATGCAAACAATAGAATAAAATTTGAAACTATAGAATCAGATTGGGAAAAAGTTGCTAATATTTTAAAACTTAAACATACAAAACTGCCTTATGTTCACAAAGCTAATTTACGTAAAAGTAAAGATTATAGAGACTATTACAAGAAAGTAAATGGTGATTATGATTATGATTTAATCGAAAAAGTAGCTAGTTTGTTTAGCAAAGATATTGATGAGTTTGGCTATATTTTTGACTTTGACAAAGGTAAGAAAATGAATTCAGGTGTAATATATACAGCAATTGGTGCGAAATATATAGAACAAGCAAAGTTGTCTGCTAAAAGTATAAAAAACTTTTGTCCAGAACTTAGCATCTCTGTTTATACAGACAACTTAGAGCAAGCAAAGTGTGATTTTTTTGATGAAGTAATTTTAGTAGAAAAGATTAATAGCCCAAAACATCAAAGAATGTTAGATAGGTTGTTAAATTGGTCTAAAAGTCCTTATGATTATACTTTGGCTTTGGATACAGACACCTACATATTGGATGATATTCAAGAACTTTTTGCTGTTCTAGAAAAATTTGAACTAGCTATTTGTCATGGTCATAATAGGGTTAAAAGGTACTGGAGGACTATTCTAGATAACATAAGTTTAGACTCTATTCCTTATGCTTTGGCTCCTGTGCAGGGAGGGCTATTTTTGTATAAAAAAAGCGATCAAGTAGAGAAGTTTTTGCAAGATTTAATACTTCTATATAAGCAAAAACAAGTAATAGATGATCAAGTATCAATCAGAGAATTGATATGGCAAAGCAATTTAAGAGTTTATATTTTACCTCCAGAATATGACTTTAACTCAATTGAGGATTTAAAGCGATGGGCTAAGTTTGACTTTATAGAAGCAAGACCAAAAATTTTTCACTACACAAGGCACAAACGGGATGATATAGAGAATTTAGTCAAGCCTTTTATCCCTTTATTTAAAGATACTAATAGAAATGTTTTAGGGTCTCAAAACAGTACAATTTTAAAAAGTTGTTTAGATAGTAGTCAAAATGTGTACATTGTTTCTTATCCTAAATCAGGAAGTACCTGGCTTAGATTCTTACTAGGTAACTATATTACCAATAATAAATGTGACTTTGTTAATTGTCATTCAATTATTCCTGATATTCACCTTAATCCTCAAGACATTGAATTAATAACTAGACAACCAAAGTTTATTAAAAGTCACTATCAGTTTACACCAGATTACCAAAAAGTTATCTACTTAGCTAGAGATGGCAGGGATGTTGCAGTGTCAGCCTACTTTCACTTGCTTAAAGAGAAAAAGATTAGCAAGGATACATCCTTCTCTGATTTTATGGAAAAGTTTAATGCAGGCAATCTCTGGCCACAGTTTGGAACATGGAATAATCACATTAATTCGTGGCTTGACAATTCACCCAACCACTTCCTTTTAGTTTCGTATGAAGATTTAAAAGCAAACACAACTAAAAAGTTGATTGAAATTTTGGAGTTTGCTGAAATTAATGTAAATACTGAGTCTGTAGCCACTGCCATAGAAGCATCAAGTTTTCAAAGAATGCAAAAAATGGAAGAAGCTCAAACTGATTTGTGTAATCTAGCAAAAACTGATCGTAATTTAAAATTTGTTAGGAGCGGTAGAGTAGGAGAATATCAGTCATATTTTAATCACCAACTTCTAAAAGATTTTAGGAAAAGCCAAGGTAAAGCAATAGAAAAACTGGAGTATTTAAGAGAAGAAACTGACAGTTTTGAGGGTGATATATTACCTAAATTTCCACGAGCATACACAATGAACCAAAACTCTAATAATAATATTGTTTTGACAGGTGTACCCAGAGGCGGTACAACACTAACTTGTTATTTGTTAAATCAATTACCCAATACAGTTGCTTTAAATGAACCAATGAGCTTCCCAGAAATTCTAAATCTCAGTAACAACTACGAAAGAGCAACTTACTGTCTGGGTTTTTTTCAGAGCATGAGATACTCAATTATCAACCATAGAAAAGCAGAGTCTAAAATTGCTCAGGGTAAGTTAATAGATAATATGGCTGGCGAGTACAAAAATAGTCAAACTGCTAGAGAGTGGCTAGCAAAAAAATCCCAGTTTAAAATTGAGAAGCAATTAGATAAAAACTTCATGCTAGTTATTAAGAAACCGGATGTTTTTACTGGATTATTAGATTATTTAGTACAATATTTACCAACTTATGCTGTGGTTAGAAATCCTTTGTCTATTTTAGCTTCTTGGAATACTTTACCTTTGAAACTAAAAGAAGGTCATTCTGGTTTGGTGAAGTTGGATAATAATCTGGCAAATACAATTGCAAAAATTACAGGTAAAATAGAAAAGCAGATATGCTTGTTGTCTAGTTACTACGAAAAATTTTCCCAATTTTTACCATCTAGTTCAATTATTTACTATGAAGAAATTGTCGAAACAAAAGGAAAAGTGCTATCTAAAATCAATGCTAATGCAGTGGAACTAGATTCCCAAATAGAAAGCAAAAACTTAAATAGTCTATACGATCGCGAATTAATGCTAGTTCTGGGGGAAAAACTGTTACAATCTAAGGGGGTATTTTGGGAATTTTACTCTAGAGAAAGCGTGGAATCACTGTTAAGTTTAATAGTAAATCAAAATCAAGATGTTCAGATTCCTAATGCTAATGCTAATGCTAATGGTTCAATAGATAAACCAGATACACAGCAAGTTGTTGACCTTTTAAATGTCAATAAGAACACTGAAGCGGTAGAAATGATTGAGAAGTTAATGGTATCTCAACCGGACTTAATTAGCTTGAACTATGGTAAAGCGATCGCTCTGTCACGACTTGGAAAAACTACAGAAGCCATTCAGACACTTGAGCAGATGTTAAAAGAATTACCAAACCACAAAAAGGGAAGGTTTTTACTAAGTAAAATTTGCCAAAATCAATAAATTAATAAAAATGATTAAAATACTCCATATAATTCAAAGCCTTTCTCAAGGTGGTGCGTGTCGCTCCATGATTACAATGGCAAAATATTCCTCTCGACTAGGGGAATTTAAACACCATGTTATTAGTTTAAAATCTGCACATCCCAACAGTATTGAGCTGGCAAAAGAAGGAGGAATGACTGTAACTAACGCTCCCAATAAATCAACCATTGTCGATGAAATAGCTAGTGCAGATATTGTACAAGTTCACTTCTGGAATAATCCAGAAATTTATGATTTTTTTCGCTCACAAATACCAGTGACTCGCCTATTAGTTTGGGTTCATATTAGGGGCGATATAGCACCACAAGTAATTACTAGAGAATTGCTCAATTATGCAAATTTTACTATTTTAACTTGTCCCTATTCTTATGATGAAATTCCCCTGGTGAAGCAAACTATTCTAGAAGTTAAGTATGCAAAGACCAAAATGATATATGCTCCTGCTGATTTTGAGCGACTTTCTGGTCTGCAATTCAAGCCTCATAATACCTTTAACGTTGGCTATGTTGGAAATCTTAAGCTTGTCAAAATCCATCCTGACTATATACCTATGAGTAGCAAGATTGATATTCCCAACATTAAATTTATAGTTTGTGGTGGTGGCGAAAATGAAATTAAACAACAAGCTATTGATTTAGGAGTAGCAGAAAAATTTGACTTTCGCGGTTATGTTGGAGATATTAAGTCAGCAATTGAAGTATTCGATGTCTACGGTTATCCTCTTTGCCCAGAAACGTTTGCTGCAGCAGAGTTAAATTTACAGGAAGTTATGTATGCAGGAGTGCCACCAATAGTTTTTCCTTATGGTGGTGTAAAAAATTTAGTTATTCATAACCAAACTGGCATAGTTGTCAATAGTGAATTAGAGTATAAAGAAGCAGTTGAATATCTGTATCACCACCCTGAAGAAAGGACAAGACTCGGTTCTAATGCTAAAAACTATGCTCGTGAGAATTTTGGTGGCGAAAATTGTGCAAAGCAACTTAATCCTATTTATCAGGAGTTAATGGAGTCTCCAAAAAAAATAAGAGAGTGGGGCCTTTCTTTAGATTTTGATCCTCTGAAAGCTTTTGTTAATCTTGAAGATTTGTCTGTCACAGAAAACGTAGAAAATTTAGGTGCAAAGCTATTTATAGAAACGTTGGGAGATAATGCAACCCATTTCGCTGCTAGTATAACTGAAAGCAATTTAGAGAAGCTTTTTGTCGCAGATCAGAAAATAGCCTCGTCACTCCCAGTCTTATGTAACAGTGCTGCAGGAATATTGCAGTATAGTCTTCACTATCCAAAAGATGGCTACTTGAAATTGTGGCTAGGTTTAGTACAGCAAAAACAGAAAAAAGACCTCAAAGCGATAGAGCAATTTAAAGCAGCAGCTAAATTGGGATGCAATCATTGGCGAGTTTGGTGGTATCTGGCAAAATCAGCTGAGAAAATAAGTGATTTCCAGTTAGCAAGACAGGCTTTAGATAAGGTAATTGCAAACGTTCCCGATTTTGTACCTGCATTAACAATGAAAGAATATATAGGAAAGAATTTTATTAAAATTGCTCACATTATCAACCCCGTCATTGTCAACGAATCTTCAGACCTCCACATCGCCCAACCCATCACTTTTGACACCATGAAAGCCGCACAACAAAAAGCCCAAGGTAAAGTCGATGTCACTCTTTATACTGCTCAATATCCAGAAGACGACCCAATCATCCCCGAAGGTTTCATCAAAACTCCACATTTAGACCGTTCTATTTTAGATATCGGCAAATTCCAACTGCCTCGCAAATTACCTCTAATCAAAGACATCTTAGATCGTCTCTACAAAGTAGCTCCAGAAGCTGACTACTTCATCTATACCAACGCGGACATTGCCTTGCAACCACACTTCTACACCGAGGTGGCAAAGTTAATAGAAAAAGGATACGATGCCTTCGTCATTAACCGTCGTACCATTCCCGACCATTATAAAGACATCTCAGAAATTCCCCAAATGTATACAGAGAAAGGATCAACTCATCCCGGTCACGACTGCTTTATTTTTAAAAGAAGCCTGTATGACAAATTTTACCTCGAAAATCATGTCATAGGAGTTGGGCTTTGTTTCAGACCCATGCTCTTAAACTGCCTGTGTCATACTGAAAAATTCCAGGAGTTCACAGACTTACATCTCACCTTTCATATTGGCAACAAAGAAATGTGGAAGGATAGCAAACTACAAGACTATTTACAGCACAATACAAATGAAGTCCAGAAAGTATTTGACTATTATCTCCATTACAATTTGTTGCCAAATCATCCTTTAATTGGGAGACTGTTTTCAAGATTTATAAATGTCGAGCCATTAACTGATGCTGCATTTAAAGCAGAAATAATTGCTTCAGAAACTTTAGTAGCATCACCAGGAGAAAAAGTAGAAATTCAAGCCACTGTCAAAAATATTAGCAGGCAAATTTGGCTTGCAGGTTACATCAGTCAAATTAGACTAGGTAACCACTGGTTAGATGAAAATGGATCGAAAATACAAAATGATGACGGTAGAACATATTTACCTCAGGTATTAAAACCTACAGAATCTATCGACTTACCCCTAAAAATAACTATACCAGAAACACCAGGAAATTATCTTTTAGAGTTAGATATGGTACAAGAAAGAGTCGCTTGGTTTCAGAACAAAGGTTCGCAAACTACAAGAGTAAAAGTTGAAGTAAGTCCTGTCAAAATAAAAATTGATACAAACAATCGACTTTTAACTGATGCTGCATTTAAAGCAGAAATAATTGCTTCAGAAACTTTAGTAGCATCACCAGGAGAAAAAGTAGAAATTCAAGCCACTGTCAAAAATATTAGCAAGCAAATTTGGCTTGCAGGTTACATCAGTCAAATTAGACTAGGCAACCACTGGTTAGATGAAAATGGATCGAAAATACAAAATGATGACGGTAGAACATATTTACCTCAGGTATTAAAACCTACAGAATCTATCGACTTACCCCTAAAAATAACTATACCAGAAACACCAGGAAATTATCTTTTAGAGTTAGATATGGTACAAGAAAGAGTCGCTTGGTTTCAGAACAAAGGTTCGCAAACTACAAGAGTAAAAGTTGAAGTAAGTCCTGTCAAAATAAAAATTGATACAAACAATCGACTTTTATAAGAAGACTGGGTAATAAGCAGAAATGTTCTCCAGCTTGGCATGAAATTTAGCTATTTTCAGTCTAGCTTTTTCATATCCTTTAGAACCCTTAGTTTTTTTAGATAATGATTTACTTAGTTTTCGGTACTTGGAGCATTCGTTAGTAGATTTTCATAGCGCTTTATTAACACTTCAAATTCTGCCATTTCATTCGTCGTGGACCTGGACTATGGGGGCTTCTAATTCCTAAACTATTTTATAGCCTAGTTTTTGGAACCTTTGGGCCCAGTCTAGGTCTTCTAGGCCGGTGAGGGTTTCGTCCTAGGGGAGTTTTTCCCAGAGTTGGCGACGGATGGCGGCGTTGGCGTTGTTGCAGAAGGGATGGGTTTGGTTATAGTCG
>JAKQYG010000233.1 GCA_023356515.1 Trichodesmium sp. MAG_R04
CCATCAACATTGGCGGTATCTCGCAATGCTTTGAGGAATATCCCCAAAGCGCCATTCCAATCTCTCGGCATTGAGTGACCGCAGTGCGGACATTTAAAATGCTTTGAGCCTCCTAAGTTTCGATAAACATGGCCACACTTTGTACAGATTTTGGAAGTATATTCCTCAGTTACATCTATTACTGTTGCCCCTCGTTTTAAACCATGGAACTTAAGAGTTTGTTTGAAACGATAGCGTCCCCAATGAGCGCATTTGGCGAACTGTTTTTGAGTTTAATTTACGTTTCTTTTTTCCTGATTTGGCAACCATTTGGGATGACTCAAAAGTAGGAATAAAAATAACGCGATACTCAGTTGTTAACCATTTTGCTACTTTTTGGTGGACTTCATCTATGAGGTTTTTGATCCTAATCAACACCTGAATTTTTTGCTTGTTCAACTTCCTTGGGGAAGGAAAGACAAGATTTATGGCAGAGAGACACGCCCTTCTCTCTGTCAAGTTTTTTTGCTAGAGCTAGATTGAAATAGCTACAAAAAAAATTATAACCCTGTTGCAATAATTTAGCAACTACCCTGAACAAATTTGAGAAGTTGTAAAATTACTTACTGAATTTCTTCATGAACTTATTAAAACTATACTATATAATAGTATCTGATTCCTAAAAGAGATGGGTTGTTTTAAGCTAGAAGGTCGAAGGCACAGAAGTTAGATGTCTTTTTAAGAAACCATGTTCTAACTTACTAATACGCATTTTAAATAAAGCTTAATTTTGATATTGGCCACAAAGATATAGCAAAATTTTGATATTTGGTAGAATACCAAAAAAACTATTGATAACCATGACTCAAAAAACTAATCGGCGTAACTTTCTTATGACTAGTGCTACTATTGCCAGTAGTATTTAATGTACTACTTATATCAATAAACAAACTCAGATAAAAGTGACATTGGCTGATAAACTAACTACTACATCTACAATGCCAGAACAAGTATTAGGCAAAACTGGTATATAAAGTACAACTTTTAGGCTTAGGAGGGGCAGGAAAACTCCTGTAGATAAAAGTGGGCAAGAAAAAGAGGCGATCGCAATAATTGAATGAAGCTGCCTTATCTTTAGGAATTAGATATTTTGATACTGCTACTAGCTATGGTGCAAATGAGAAACATTGAGGAAAAGTTTTACCTTCCTATAATTGGTATTTGAATTTCCCTAAACCCGCGCCAAGAAACCCGGTTTCTTGAAGAAAACAGGTTTCTGAGTTTGCCTGCGTAAGTCCTAGTTATTTTCAGAGAAGCGATCGCTATTTTTTATAAATTATATGATGTTCCCTTAAATAGTCATTACCTCCATGTTTTGAAAAGTGGGTAAAATTTAGGGTTACTCAAAGTTTTCAGAAGTTAACTCAGGAAGATATGGAAAGAATAGAGAAAAAAACAGCTAGTATTTGGCAGGATCAGGACTTACGGAACGGCACTAACCGTAGTGGCAATCTCTTAAAAAAGACAAGTTTATGCACCATATATAGCGGCACTGTGTAAATCCTAAGGATAATACTTTTTTCCGGAGTTGGACTTCGCAGAAAGTTTAGTTTCATTTTTCTTCCTAAAAATATGGTAAAATCCCTAAAGGCTAATGTATTCTTTCAAATACCAGGAGTTATCCTTGATGTTCGCAGTCCCGCCGAATATACTCAAGGTCATATTCCTGGGGCTGTTAGTTTTCCCCTATTTAATAATGAAGAACGGGCTTTAGTAGGAACTTGCTACAAACAAAAAGGTAAAGACGAAGCAGTAGAGTTAGGGTTAGCGATCGCTGGTCCTAAATTAGCTCATTTTGTTGCCCGCGCCAAAATTTTAGCTCCAGAGCGTCAAGTAAGAATTTACTGTTGGCGTGGTGGAATGCGTAGCACTTCAGTAGGTTGGTTACTAGAAACTGCTGGGTTTAATGTTGTTCTACTCATAGGTGGTTATAAAGGGTTTCGGCGTTGGGCGCTTTCCCTATTTTCAGTTCCACAAAAAATTATTATTCTGGGTGGAATGACTGGTAGTGGGAAGACTGAAATATTGCATGCTTTAAGAAATATGGGGGAACAGGTATTAGACTTAGAAGCTCTTGCAAATCATCGGGGTAGTAGCTTCGGAGCTTTGGGGCAGTTACCTCAACCTACTAACGAGCAATTTTGGAATGAAATAGCAATGGAGTGGGTTAAATTTGACTCCACCCAACCTTTATGGGTTGAAGCTGAGAGTAAAGGTCTTGGGTTGTGTCGTATTCCCCAGGGAATTTTTGAGCAAATGCAAAAAGCAATAGTTATTGAAATCAGTCGTAGTCGTCAGGAAAGAGTAGCATTTTTGGTAGAAATATATGGGGATGCAAATATTGATGATTTGATTGCTGCTACCGAACGTATTCGTAAACGGTTGGGAGGTTTGCGATGGCGAAAGGCAGTTGATTTTGGCACAGAAGGAAATTTAGCAGCAGCTTCAGATTTAATTCTTCATTACTATGATAAAACCTATACTTACGATTTGGAAAAAAGGGGTGGTTATATTTATAAAGTTAATGTTTCTGGGTTGTCAAATATTGATGCTGCAGTATTGGTGCAACAAAAAAGTCTAGAGATTCAGTAATTCAGCTATACGACTACCTCCAGACAAATTTTCCTGTTCCTTGTTAAACTAAGCTAGGCAAGTTAACCTACTCGGCTCGTCTTTAGAAATTTTTATTCAGCCCAAGATGGACTTGATTTACTATTTTTCAACAATATAGGAAGCATACTGCCGAGGAAATTAACTCTATATCTTTAGTTATATCCATACCAAGCATTATAAATTATAAAACATTATTTATTCTGTGCATAGGAAATATTCTGATCTTCCTCCAATAATTCTACAGCAAAAGTTTGCAGCACATCATTTAATTCAGCCTCTGGACAAGATGCGACTAAAACTTCAAAAACATCTAGCAACTTAGCAGCAGTTTCTCCCAAAGTTGGACTCATTCCCCAAACATCTTGCACCCAATCTTGAGGACGTTCCTTATCAAAAATTAAACGTTCTAATAATTGCTTTGATTCTTCTTTTGATATAGACATAATTATAATTTTAACCAATAAAATTAACCTCAATAATTGTAGCAGTTATTCAATTAAAATTCAAACTACAGCCTGAATGTACTAAAATAGTATAATATTTACTATGTCTTCCTGCTGGAATTATGAATATACCTAACTGGATTACTTTTTCTCGTTTATTGGGAATACCTATTATTCTTTACACTCTCAAGACTCCAACTAATCATAATCTTTGGATATGTTTAGTTATCTTTTTAATTGCTTCAGCTACAGATTTTTTAGATGGTTATTTAGCACGAAAGCTTAACCAAATCACGGACTTAGGTAAATTTTTAGATCCTTTAGTAGATAAATTATTAGTTATAGCGCCCCTATTAGCATTAATTGAATTAGGCAAAGTTCCTGCTTGGGGAGTATTTTTAATTTTAGGTCGAGAATTAACCATAGCCGGTTGGCGTATCAATCAAACAAAAATTTCTGGAGCTAATATTTGGGGAAAATTAAAAACTGTAAGTCAAATTATTGCCATTGCTTTATTAATTTCTCCTTTACCTACAATTTGGGCAACTCCAATAATAATTATATTTTGGATTTCTGTTGCTTTAACAATAATTTCAGGGATAACTTACTTATTACCTCATGAAGAAGTTGGCACTATCAAGGCCTGATTTTTAATTTTATAGATACCCTATTACAATTAGATTACCTGTTAATTAACTACTAAAGTATTTTTGACTTTTTACATTTAATTTAATCAATGAGTATATTCACATTTCAATCAATAAAAAAAGACTTCGGCATCAAAGAAATTTTAAAAAATGCCAGCTTCAGTTTAGATTCTAACGACAAAGTTGGTTTAATAGGTACAAATGGTTCAGGAAAATCAACTCTATTAAAAATGATTGCTGGTTTAGAACCCACTGATAGCGGTCAAATTTTAGTTAATCAAAACGTGAAGATTGTTTATTTACCTCAACAACCAGATTTGAATGAAAATAACACCGTATTAGAACAAATTTTTGCCGATAGTGGTAAACAAATGGTACTAGTAAAAGAATACGAAGAACTATCAGAGAAACTAGCTCATTATCCAGAAGATAATCAGTTAATGGCGCGTTTTTCAGAAATAACTCAAAAAATGAATTCTACTAATGCTTGGGAATTAGAAACTAAGGCAAAAATCATCCTGAGTCAATTAGGAATTCAAGATTTTGAGGTTAAAGTTGGTAATTTATCTGGAGGTTATCGTAAACGAATTGCCCTAGCAACAGCCTTACTTTCTGAACCTGATGTTTTGCTAATGGATGAGCCAACAAACCATCTGGATGCTATTTCTGTAGAGTGGTTACAAAGTTACTTAAATACTTTTTCCGGAGCAATTTTATTAATTACTCATGACCGTTATTTTCTCGACCGGGTTACTAATAAAATCCTAGAAATAGATAGAGGAGATATTTACACTTATTCTGGGAACTATTCCTACTATTTAGAAAAAAAAGCTTTAGCTGAAGAATCAATTGTTAGTTCTCAAAAAAAACATCAAGGTATATTACGCAGAGAATTAGAATGGTTGAAACGAGGACCAAAAGCTCGCAGTACTAAACAAAAAGCTCGGATTCAACGCATAGAAGAAATCCAAGGAAAAGAATTTAAACAAGCTTTAGGAAAAGTAGATATCTCTACTGCTGGTCGTCGCATTGGTAAAAAAGTTATTGAATTAGAAAATATTTCTAAATCTTATAATGGTAAAACTATAATTAAAGATTTTACTTATGAATTTATCCCTGAAGATAGAGTAGGAATTATTGGTAGTAATGGCGTAGGAAAATCAACTTTAATGGACATTATCACAGGTAGGGTTAAACCAGATTCTGGTAAAGTAGAAATAGGAAAAACAATACATATAGGTTATTTTGACCAACATTCAGACAATTTGCTAGATGCTGCAACAGAAAATCAACGGGTAATAGATTATATAAAAGATGTAGCAGAATATGTTCAAACTGCAGATGGTACTCAAATTAGTGCTTCTCAAATGTTAGAAAGATTTTTGTTTCCAGGCAACCAACAATATGTTCCTATTTATAAACTTTCTGGTGGGGAAAAAAGACGATTATTTCTGTTAAAAATATTGATGAGTGCCCCTAATGTTTTAATTTTAGATGAACCAACTAATGATTTAGATGTACAAACTTTAGCAATATTAGAAGAATATCTTGAAGAGCTTAATGGTTGTGTAATTGTAGTGTCTCATGATCGCTATTTTCTGGATCGGACTGTAGATCGTATTTTTTCTTTTGAAGGCTTAGGAAGTTTAAGACAATATCCGGGAAACTATTCACTTTATTTAGATTATAAAAAAGTAGAAGCCACAGCCAAAAAATATGTAGCAGTTGAGGAAAAGTCAAAGGCAATTCAGTCTAAACAGCAAAAACCCGAAAGAGTTTCTCGTGATCAAACTGGGCGTAGAAAATTATCATCAAAAGAGAAGCGAGAATATCAAAACTTAGAGAAAAAAATTTCTCAATTAGAAGCTGAGAAGGCTGAGGCAGAAAATGAACTTTATAATGCACCTCCAGCAAAGGTCAGCGAAGTTCAAAAACTTCATAAAAAGGTAGAAAATTTAGGAGAAGAAATTGATCTTGCTACAGAAAGATGGTTAGAATTAGCAGAGATAGATTCTTAAGATTTAATTTAGATTTAGAGAAAAAGAATTGAGTTATTTTATTTTTCAGGAAAAGGTAAGATTATGAACTGTCAAGAACTATTAAAAAAATACTCTCAACAATGGCAAACAGCAACTGTCCATCCATTTTTAAACGAATGTAAATTAGGTACTATCAAACCTCAACAATTTAACACTTGGCTAGTACAAGATTATCTATTTGTTGTGGAATTTACTCGAATGGTAGGCAGAATTTTAACCTATGCCCCAACCTCTCATTTTGATGTAATTCTTATGGGACTAAATGCTTTGCAAGATGAACTAAATTGGTTTAAAAATAAAGCCAGAGAAAGACAATTAAACTTGGATATTGAAAAACAATCTACTTGTACAGAATATTGTAGTTTTATGAATAAACTAACAGAAATGCCATATCCAATACAAGCAACTACATTATGGGAAATTGAGCTAGCTTATAATCAAGGTTGGCAATTACCAGGAGAAATGTTACTGCCTTATAATGAATTTGCCAACCGTTGGGGAAATCCAGAATTTACAAACTATGTTAAACTACTAGAGGCACAAGCTAATGAGGTATTAGCAAGTGGCTCAAAAACAATACAAAGTCAATCTGAAGCTACTTTTTTAAATGTCGCTAGACTAGAAAAAGACTTTTGGCAAATGGCATATAATGCCACTAATTAATTTTAGGAGAAATTTAAAAAATGACACGAGCTATTATGGACACAGAAAAGGGAAAAATTAATCTAGAATTGTTTGATAATGATGCTCCCAACACTGTAAAAAATTTTGTCGAATTAAGTGAAAAAGGATTTTATGATGGCTTAAATTTTCATCGTGTTATTTCTAATTTTATGATTCAAGGGGGTTGCCCTAAAGGTACGGGTACAGGTGGTCCTGGTTATCAAATTAAATGTGAAATTAATAGTAATAAACATTTAGAAGGAACTTTATCCATGGCTCATGCTGGTAAAGATACAGGTGGCAGTCAATTC
>JAKQYG010000234.1 GCA_023356515.1 Trichodesmium sp. MAG_R04
TGAGATGTCTAAGTTGGATTTCTGCTGGGGTTGCTATGGGTAATGAGGTTATGAGTGCTGGACAATTTTTGAAGCAGGCTAATCAGTTAAAGAGGGCTGGGAGGTTGGATGAGGCGATCGCTCTTTATCATCAGGCAATAGAAAAACAACCAAACTTTCACTGGTATCATCATGAGTTAGGAGAAACCTTTGCTAAATTAGAAAGATATGGAGATGCAATTGCTTGTTTTCAAAAAGCTATTGATGTTTACCCTAATGCCTGTGCTTATTATCGCATGGCTAACAATTATACAAAATTGGGTAAGATTGAGGATGCAAATTTGGTATATTATCGCGCTATTGAACTAAATCCTAATTGGGGAATAGTTTTAGTTAGACAAGTGAGCATAGATAGAGTTATTGCTTGTTTCGATTATGTTCTTAAGCGCGATCCCCATCAAGCAATAGTTTATTATGAGTTTAGCCAGTATTTGGCTGCAAAGGATTTTATAGATGAGGCGATCGCTTGTTTTCGCAAAGCGCCACAGTTTAGCCACCACCAGAAAACCAGTGGTCAGGATAGTATTTCTGAGCCAACAGAAATTTACGATCTATTGTGGCAAAACTTAAATCAGTTAGACCAATTTGATAGTATCTCAGGCTCTATTCCTAAAAAAACTGAAGCTGAAGCCTATTTTAGTCAAAAAGACGACTACAATTTTTTGTATCTTAATAATTTAGCTAAATCAGGTAAAAATCTTCTCGCCCCTTATGGCATATCACTAGCAAATTTACAAATAATCAAAAGGGACAGTCTCAGTTTAGAAGAAATCTATATTAATAGTTTTAACCCTACATCTAGAGTCAAGCTTTCTCGAAAATACATCGAAAATATTCACAATTTATGGGAACCTCAGAAAAATCACGCCTGCTGTAAGGCTATGGTAGAAACAGGTTACATTTATTCAGTGTGTCCTTTCAGTGGCGAAATCCTCAGGTCAGATACATCTTTCGTCATAGAGTACGAGGACTGGCGAGCGCTAACAGTAAGGCACATTTATAGGTTTACTGGAAAAGAAGTTTTCTATTTGGTAGTTGACACTTTTTGCATGGGAAAAATGTGCATTTACATACCTAGTAAAAACCTTATTATTCAGTTGTCACACGGAAAGGAAGTTTTGATAAAAATAGTTAATGCTTTGAAGAGTTATTTAGTAAGCAATTATCATCAAGTCAAAGAATATATAAAAAATACATCAAAAAAACAACTGGTGCTTGATATCGGATTTAGTAAAAATTTTGGACATTATTACTGGAATGAGTTATCAGGTATTCTTTACTTAGAACACAACGATCTTTTAAAAAAAATACCTAAGTTTTTAGTAGGTAACAGAGATTTTTTTAATGTTGGCGGCGTTTTTCCCGAAATACCTAGTTGTAAAATTATTAAATTAGCTAATACTGAGGAACTCTTTAAGACCATATTGGATAATAACTATTTTGCTGTTCAAGTAAACGATTTATTTATGACCCAAGAGTTAGCGTATCGCGTGACTAGATTTTCTTTAAAGAAGTGCTCTGAAAAGCTGGGATTTTTAGAAGAATTAGAAAGGGCTAAAAAACATTTTCCCCTTTTATGTATTCAGATTAGAAGCAGTAGAACTTGGGTGTCTCAAGGAGAGGGAAACACTAACATCATTAAAAAATTAGCGTCAGAGTTTCCTGGCTTGGGGGTTGTTTTTGAGGGATGGGCACTTCAAGAAGTTGAAGACCCTTTAGCTAACTCCATGATTGCAAAAGAAAAGAATATTGTGGCTGAAATTGTAGCTGCTTTGCCTCCTCACACTCAGGTATATTGCCTAATCGGTAAAACAAATTATGAAAAAACAATTTTTAGTCACGAAATTGACGTATATTCTGGACCAATTGGTTCTGGGGTAACGACAGTCCAATGGATTGCCAATAAACCGGGAGTATGGCACGGGCATACCAGCTATTATGATACAATTTGGTGTAAAGGTCAACAGTCATCGACGGGAGATCCATTAGTTCGGGAAAATATAGTGCCAGCTAACTGGGTTCCTAGAAATTGTATTGTTGATTTAGCCGATAAAAACTATGATTGTGATTGGTCAGCAATTTATGAGGAAATAGTTAAGATTATTAGAGATATTGCGCAATAAAACAATGCCACTTGATTGTGGCATTTTTTCTAGGAAACGGGAATGATATTGTTGCTTTGACTTTTCAAAAATTGTCTAGCTTCTTTTCCTGTGTTAGCAATAAGATCTAAAACTGAAACATTCCCGAGAAAATTCCCCCAAAGTTGGGGATAATTTGGATAATCATAGGTTTTATACTGCAAGGAAATACCATTCTCTCTAAACTGATTTTCATCTAAATATGCACTAGCAGTTGGTCCAGACAAATAGATTGTTCCTCCTATTTTTTTGATTAAACCAATTAAACGCTCAGTTTTTGCACCTGTCAAATGGTAATCTCTTGACATGACTATAGGTGTAGTAATTTCCAAGTAATTGCAGATCGAGTTTATTAGCTTAATGTTAAGTTTGCTAATGGTGTAGTGTTCTGGAGCAATACCTTCTTCCCATATTTCCATAGCATCCTTAAAATAGGAAGCAAAACCCAAAGACTCTTTCAACAAAAGTCGATGGCTATTTTGCCATAATTGCGATCTATCTATGGAAACTTCATCAATGAGCATTCCTGTTTTTTTGTGTACAGGTACAGTTAACCATTTTAGACCAGTTTTTGTTTTAATCTGATTGCGGTTACGCCAACTACCAGTGGAATATTGAATATCGTCATAAATTACAAAAACGTCTGCGCTGTCAATAAAATCAAAGTATCCTCGCCAAGGAATGTAACTAGATTGAATAATGGCTACGCATTTATTGAAATTACTTTTTTTCTCTGAATTTTTCTCAATCGCACTCATAGATGATCCTAGTTTTCTAGCTTTTTGTTCGCTTTTTTCTTTCTAGCAATAAAAAATTTTCTAGTCATCTGTTGACACAATTCATAAGCATTATTATTAACAATAATCTTATCTTCAATCGCTCGATTGACTCCATCATAGTAAGAAAAGGCATCATCAAAACAAATCCAACCCCCTTCTACTAAATACCTATCCATGTTTGAGATGTCTTGACAAACAGCACCATAACTATGATCGCCATCAATAAAAACAAGTTTACACTTAAAATTGTTATCTATACTTTTTATAAAATTAGCAGAATTGCCTTTATAGGGAATCACCCAAGAATCTAATTGGTTATTAGCTACAGATTCCATAAAAATCTCTAATATTCCTTGTTTTTCTTGATAAAGAGGCGCTATATCTTTTTCAAATGGCTCTTGCCAGACAGTTTGTTGGTGGTATGCTGAATAATTCTCATTTTCGATTACTACGTTCATAGAATAACTCCCATCCTGATTTTGTTTCCAGTCAGTTTTTTCTGGAAATAGGTCAATACAGTAAACTTTTGTATTTCCAAGAAGTTTAGCAGCTGCTCCTAAAACTAATGCAGACCTTCCACACCAAGAACCAATTTCTACGATATCTCCTTCTAAATCGGCAGTTAAGTGGCAAATCGTAAACAAAGTATATAGTTGATCTATCGGAGACCAACCAGGTATGTCCTTGACCATTTCTTTAATTTGGCTGAGTATTGGTCGCTTGATATCAATCATTGCCATCTACTCCTTCTCGATCAAAGTCTTGAATCATATCGGCATAACTGCGACCCTCATCTGGCCATCTAGTGTTTTTCCAGTCAGGACACTGCCCACAAAACTGATGATTGCTGTAATTATTCACCAAGTGTGCTTGTCGTAAGTTTCGATAAAATTCCCCTTGCCAAGTTTCATAAATAGTAGTAGCACGATAATCTGCAATTACCGATCCATGCACCCAATCTGAGGGGCAAAAAGCCAAATCACCTCTAGCATTTAAAACAATTCTTTCCCAAGGATATAAGCATGGTCGTCTGAGTTGACCAGAATTTTTAGTACGTTCTACCGTCACTAATTCTTCTTTTGCACCCGAACAAGAATGCTGACGACGGATGATCACATAATCAGCTCCATTATCTTCCCAAAATTTTTTAAAGTCTTTCGTTTCATGGAGATTTTGTGCTTGTTCAACATAACTAACTACTATCTTAGGATGTTTAGCTGTTTGCTTACAATAATGAATTAATTTTAGAACGTTAGCGCGAGTAATGTTGAGATTTCCATTAACCCGAATTTTAGCGTAAGTTTCTGGTGTCAAAGCATCAATACTAATATCTATTAGATTCACCCCAGTTTCCAACAACTTTTCGATATGCTTTTCATTCATTAAAGTTCCATTTGTTGTTAAAGTGACAGTAACACCTGAATTGCTGCTAGCATATTCTAACATTTCATAAATATGTTTATGGGTTAGGGGTTCGCCATTGCTGGCATAGCGAATATATTTAGTGACATTCCGTCCATACTGTGCTACTTCATCAACTAACTTAGCATTCAAATCTGGAGTTAAAGAACGTTTAGTATAATGTTCCGATCGTTTAAATTCGGGGTGGGGGCAATGAACGCAAGCTAAATTGCATATTTCTGTAGCATCCACAAGCAACTGAGAAGGAAAACTAGCCGTTAAGCGACCATAAAATCCATATTTTTCTTTAGTTTTTTCACTCTCTTGAAAACTAGCTGTTAACATTTTTTATACAAATAAGAATTATTTAATCAATTATTTCTTTTATCGTTCTAGTCACATAGTCAGCATCTTCTCTGCTCATCCTTGCACTAATAGGAAGAGTCATAATTTGCTTACTTACCATCTCGGTATTTATTAATGACGGCTGCATTTGTTTTGCATAAAGTGGCATTAAATGTAAGGGTGAATAATGAATAGATGCTCCAATATTTTTGGAACGCAATTCTAATAATATATCATCTCTGGATAATTTTTCATGTTTGATTTTAATAATAAAGAGATGACGAGCATGGTTTGGGGATAAAATATTGCTTTGAAAGCTAATCAATGGGGTAAAAGCACACAATTTTTTGTAGTAATGTTGCGCAATTTTCAAGCGAATATTATCAAATTCTTCCTGCCTTTTTAGCTGCACTCTGCCAATGCTCGCCTGCAAATCTGTATAATTCATTTTGTAGCCTAATTCGACTAACTGAGACATCAGTATGGTTTTAGGGTGGCTAAATCGCTTCCAGGCATCTACTAACATTCCGTGCTGGCGAAGCGATCTTAACTTTTCTGCCACATTTTCGTCTTGCAAAGCAATTGCACCTCCTTCACCAGTAGATAAATTCTTATTAGCATAAAAACTAAAACAAGTCAAGTTTCCCGAAGCCCCAACAGGCCTATTATCTTCAAATTTTGCCCCTAATGCATGGGCAGCATCTTCAATAATGCTAATATGATTAGGAACCACCTGACGGATTGAATTAACATTAACTGCTAATCCTCCGAAATGAACTATTATTACCGCCTTGGTTCGCGATGTAATTTTTTGTTCAATTAGCTCTGGGGTAGCGCAAAGGGTCTGAGGATCGACATCGCAAAAAATGGGTGTTGCTCTTAAATATAATGCCACATTAGCTGTGCTGCACCAGGTCAAACTGGGGCAAATAACCTCATCTCCTGAAGTAACTCCGCAAGTTAATAAAGACAAAAACAATGCTGAAGTGCAAGAATTGACAGTAACTACAAAAGGAACTCCTAGCGATTCAGCAAGTTCTTCCTCAAAATCAATAGTCTCTTGGCCCATCCCAATCCAGCCCAATTGGAGAATTTTTGTTACTGCACCAATTTCCTCATCAGAGAAATTTGGTTGGCCAAACGGTAGATAGTTTTGACGCATAGGTTAATCTTTAGAAAATTTTTAGTTATGGTAGAAATAATATCAGTACATATTGACAAAACAGCAGGAATGTTGTTCTGCGACATTTTAAAACAGGTTTATGGCCAAAATTTGGTTCATGTAATTTGGAAAGGTCAAGCCAGCTATAAATTTGAAGATAAGCTTAATGAACCTGTTCCTCTACAAACTAGGGTTATTCATGGTGCTTTTCCTGTCAGTTACTATGAGAATCGCTTCATAGATGCAAAGAGAGTAGTTTGGGTTAGAAACCCAGTAGAGAGATTAATTTCTTATTACTTTTATTTATTAGCACATCGCCTGCCCTTCCCTAATGGCTTAAAAGAAATGAATATACTCGAATTTGCTGCCCATCCCCAAATTTGTAATCAAATGTCAAAAATGATAGGAACTTTAGAAAGCTTTTTTTTTGTTGGTATTTATGAGTTTCTATCTGATGATTTGTATTGTCTTCAAAAATTACAGGGATGGCCTAAAATTGCAATAAGTCCTATCAATGTTAACCCATTTCCTAATTATGATGAAGAGAAGAAAGCTATGTTAGGAAATAAATATCTGGTTAGCGACATAAAATCTCTTAATAACCTAGATATTCAACTTTACCAACAAGCGTTAAATGTCAGATACTATGCAAGACTATAAATTTTTTTTACTTAAATTTAGCCTTTACTTGCTGCCAAACTATGATTAAGACTACTTTCAAATCTAGCTACATTAGGTCTTATTTTCACAGCTTGACGATAATGATCTATAGCCATGTTTAATTGTCCAGCTTGCGACAAAGCTACCCCTAAACCTTGGTGAG